>JAAEEQ010000134.1 GCA_013415665.1 Methanomicrobiales archaeon | reverse complement strand
CTATTTCTTTTTCAGCATCTCGTTGACGGAGCGTGCTGCGGCCTTTGCGGCCCCCATCGCCCAGATGACCGTGGCGGCACCGGTGGCGACATCGCCCGCGGCATAGACGCCGGCAACGGAGGTCGCTCCCGCATCGTCGATGACGACGTTGCCCTTTCTCCCGCGCTCCAGCCCCGGGATCAAGGAGACCAGCAGGGGGTTGGGGCCCTGCCCGATGGCCTCGATGACGATATCGACGTCGAGCGTAAACTCGCTGCCCTCGACCGGCACCGGCTCGGGGCGCCCGCTTTCATCCGGCTTTTTCATCTCCATCCTGAGGCATTCGACCCCGGTGACGACCGGGCCGCCGAGGATGCGCACGGGATTTGCGCAGCAGAGGAACTCGACGCCTTCCTCGCGGGCGTTGGCGACCTCGGCCGCCCGGGCGGGGAAGTCGTCCTCGCGGCGCCGGTAGATCAGGTACACCTTCGCCCCGAGGCGCCGGGCGACCCGGGCGGCGTCCATCGCGACATTCCCGCCGCCGATGACCGCGACCCGGCTCCCGCTCCTGACCGGCGTGTCGTACTCGGGGAACCGGTCGGCATGCATCAGGTTCACCCTTGTCAGGAATTCGTTCGCCGAGTAGACGCCGCCGAGGTTCTCGCCGGGGATCCCCATGAAGTACGGGAGCCCCGCGCCGGTGGCGAGGAGGACCGCATCGTACCCGAGAAGCTCGTCGACGGGCAGGCTCCGGCCCACGAGGTGGTTGAGCTTCAGCCCGACGCCGAGGCCGAGCACCTGCTCGATCTCGCGCTGCACGATGTCTTTCGGCAGGCGGAACGCGGGGATCCCGTAGGTCAAAACACCGCCGGCCTCGTGGAGCGACTCAAAGATCGTGACCGCGTGCCCCGCACGGGCGCATTCGGCGGCAGCCGTCAGGCCCGCAGGCCCCGACCCGATGACGGCGACCCGTTTGCCGGTGGCAGGAGCGACCGACGGCAGCACGATGCCCTGCCGGCGCTCCCAATCGGCGACGAACCGCTCCAGCGAGCCGATGCGCACCGGCACCGATTTGATCCCGAGGATGCAGACGCCCTCGCACTGGGTCTCCTGCGGGCAGACGCGCCCGCAGATGGCCGGGAGCATGTTCTCGTCCCGGATAATCTCCGCGGCTCGCGTAAAGTCGCGTTCGGCGACTGCTGCGAGGAACCCGGGAATATCGATGCAGACCGGGCATCCCCCGACACAGGCGGGCTTTTTGCACTGGAGGCACCGCTCCGCTTCGGCGACCGCCTCGTCTGCCGAAAGCCCGAGGTCGACCTCGGCAAAATCACGGACCCGCTCGTCTGCCGGCCGCTTGCTCATGCATCCTCCCTGCCGCACCGGCACTCGTGCTCGTGGAAGCGTTCGAGCGAGGCACGCTCCTGGTCAACGTAGATCCGCTGCCGCTGCATCAGTTCGTCGAAGTCCACCTCATGGGCATCGAACTCCGGCCCGTCGACACAGGCGAAGCGGGTCTCGCCGCCGACCGTGACCCGGCACGACCCGCACATCCCGGTGCCGTCGACCATGATCGGGTTGAGCGAGACGAAGGTCTTCACGCCGAACGACTTCGAGACGCCGGACGTGATCTTCATCATGATCGCCGGGCCGATGATCCAGATGGCGTCGATGGTGCGCTCCGCGAGCAGCTTTTTCAGGATATCTGCCGGAAACCCGTGGTAACCCTTGCTCCCGTCGTCGGTGCAGACCACGAGCTCGTCGCAGGCCTCCCGCATCTCGTCCTCAAGCAGCAGGAGCCCGGCGTTCCGCGCCCCGATAATGCCGATGACCGTATTTCCCGCCGCTTTGAGCTCGCGGGCGATGATCGGCGTGCAGGCGATGCCGACGCCGCCGCCGATGACCACGCATGTGCCCCAGTCTTTAACATCTGTGGGTTTTCCGAGCGGCCCGGCCACATCGCGGATCGCATCGCCGGCCGCCATGCGCGCAAGCTGCGTGGTCGTCTTGCCGACGGCCATGAACACCACCCGGACGGCGTCCCCGTCGACGCCCGAGACCGTCAGGGGGATGCGTTCCCCGTGCTCGTCGATTCTCAGCACCAGAAACTGGCCGGCACGCGCATTCCGGGCGACGTGCGGCGCATGAATCCAGAATTCAAAAATATTTTCGGCTGTTTTTGCCGCCTTTTCAATCCTGTACACCGGGTTCACTCCAAAAAAAATCCTGCCGGCCCGGCGGCAGGCAGGTGTATGGCGCCTGCCACCGGAACCTGAAATATCGATTCTGTCATGAATATTCGAAGTAAAAGAATAAAGATGTTTCAGTCAGGAACATCGGGCAACGCCGAAAAAAGGCTGTTTTGGGTTATTCCAGCTTCTGGACCTTGCGGATGCGGATGGCGACGCCATAGGAGCTTGCGAGCATCTCCCCTGCCCCCATGACCGCCCGGCCGGTGGCCCGTGCCCGGGGGCCTTCGACCAGCACCTCGTCGCCCTCGCGGATCTGCGGGTCTGCGCCGGTGATGCCGGGGGCGAGGACATCGCCCTGCGGCACGAAGTCATCGATGGCGACGCGGTAGACGCCCGGGAGTTCGTCCCAGCCGGCAAAGGTCGGCCGCAGGAGCCCCGTTGCGGGATCGACGGAAAAGAGCTGCTCTTTGCCGCGGATGACCTTCTGGTTCATCCATTTTCCCTTCAGGAGCATGCCTTTGGTGTTGACGGCAACGCCGAACTGCCACGACAGCGGGCCGCGGATGAAGTCGGGGGCCATCCGGCGTTCGCCGTCGAGGGCGGCATCGAGGGCGGCAAGCGATGCGCCGTCGGTTGGGTGGCCCCGGCAGGTGCATTCGAGCTCAATACCGCAGCGTTCCGCGGCGTCCCGGACGATGGCAAGGCTGCCGCCTTCGACGTGCGCGATGACGCGGCGGTAGGGATGCTTCGCCAGGTAGGCGGCGAGCGTTGCCGCGATGAACTCGCGCTCCTCGCGGTCCCAGTAGCCGGTCACGGGGATGTCGTAGTGTGCCGCAGGATAGATGCGCTCGAGCTCCCGGGGGACGAGGCCGAGCGGCGAGGTCATGATCAGCTCGTGGGCCCGGTCCCGGATCGCCGACCGGAAGAGGTGGTGGCTGCGGGACAGGGAATACGGCTTTTTCGCGGAGCATGGCAGGATGACCGCAGTATCGGTGCGGTACGGGACGTAGCGGCCGGTGACACGTTCGGCGAAGCGCTTCACCTCGGGGCGGCGGAGCGACTCGGCCGTATAGGCGCGTAAAAGTGCCGTCCGGACTACCGGCACGTGCGGCTCGACAAAGCCGTATGCCTCGTCCAGGAGGCGCAGTGCCGCCACGAGCGGGGCGTGCGCCCGTATGCGCACTTCGACGAACTCGCGGAGCTGTCCGGCTTTTAAGAACCGTGTCGCGCCCGCGATCTCCTGTTCGAGCGCCAGCCGGTTGTGCATGACAAGATCGCCTGCGGCGCAGCCGGCACAGGAACACCCGCCCGACAGCCATTCACCGGCGGGAAATTCGCCTTCCGGGGTGCAGAAGAGGTCTTTCGCGCTCATAAGGTCGACGGCGGTGTAGTCGAAAAGATCGAAGCCCGAGTAGAGCAGGAACGCGGCGGTCGACGGGAGGGCCGCCGCGGGGGCGTACCAGACCGTGTCGGGGGGGATGCGGGTTTTCAACGCCTGCAGCCAGTCGACGTACTGCCGGGCGCCGGCAAGCGCCGTGTGCCAGTTGCCCGGCATGACCACGTCGCCCGGTGCGGCGCCCCGTTCCGACCGGGGGTGCACGGCGGCGATACCCCGGTACCGCGGGAGCCATGCGTCGGCAAAGGCCGCAGGGGCCGGGAGCGGCACGTTCGCGAGCGGCACGACATCGAGGTCGGGGAAGTACGTTCCCGGGTCGACGGCGCACGGGAG
>JAAEEQ010000133.1 GCA_013415665.1 Methanomicrobiales archaeon | reverse complement strand
AGTAGGTGTGATTTCGGCGCCAGCGGTGTTGAACACTTTGAAGCTCAGGCCATTGACATTGTTGTGATCGGGTCCACCCTGATAGGTAACCGTGATGTTGGTGCCAGTCTGTTTTGCCGAAACTGCAATCGTCTTGGTCGTCTGAACGTCGCCTGCCATCCCGAACACAAACACAGCGATGACCGCTGCGAGGATAACCGTGATGGCGACCATGAGGATCACGCCGATGACCGGCGAGACTGCCTCTTCATTCTCGTGGAAATTCATGTTCATCTCACCTCAAGAGGTGCCCCCCGTAAGGGCATCTATTGCAATGATCTGCTTGTCGGGATTGAGTATATAAACGTTGTGCTGTTCGAAAACGTGGAAATAAAAAAACCGTTTTACGGGGTTTTTTATGAAACAATTTTTCCATATATTTTGAATTTGGAACGAATGTTCGGTTTTGTTTGTCTTTAGTGATTATCGAATATGATTTACGTTGGGGATGTACCAAGAGGGAAATCCACCGCCTCGACCTCCTGAAACAAACGTTATCCGGCTCATTTGGCTAAATCACCTTTTATACATCGTTTTTTCCCGGTGCGGCAGGGCACCCGCGCCTCAGACATAGGAGAGATCGACGATCAGCACGTCGTCCTGGTCCCTGACATGGGCGGGCGATGCGACCGCGTGGACGAAGCCCCGGATAAACTCCGCCGCCACCTCCGGCGTGCACCCGCCGTTCCCGAAGAGGCTCCCGCACTCCTTTTTGATGTAGAGCACCGGTTGTTTCCCCTCCGTATCGAGGTCGCAGGAGATACCGGTGACGAGAAAAAAGCTTTCCAGCACGGAAACCGCGTCCATCCCGGCGGGCATCCGCCCGAGGAACTCGCGGCCCTCCTCGGTCCCGAGTGCATAGGCGATGTCCGCCACCGCTTTCGCTACCCCCGGCGCACCGCCGGCGACCAGCCGGGAAAGGATCTTTCCCGCGACGTCGTGCGGGTGCCACGACCGCGAGAGCTTGATCAGGTGCCAGTCCCGTGCAAAGGAACCCCGCTTTACCATCGGCTTACCCCCGCAGCACTGCGTAAATCATCACACCGATGCCGATGATCTCGCCGATCCTCGAGATCACCGCCGCCCAGAACAATCCGGCGGCGGAGGGTGCGGCGAACCGCGCAAGATCGGGAAACACGATGGCCAGCACCAGCACGAACAGCCCGACGGTAAAGAGCAGCAGCGTCGGCTGCCGCACCGTCCGGTAGGCATCGTAGATGAAGATGATCAGCGCCCCGCCTAAGATAAGCGTGATAAAGGAGAGGATCAGCTGGATTATTTCTGCATAGACTTCAATCATAGCGCCTCAGACTTCCGAAATGTTCTTTGACCCGCTTGACGGTCAGGATGGGGCGGATCTCGCGCATCCCCTGGAACTTGCTCAGGGGGATGAGCACCTCTTTTTTCAGCTGGGTGATCGTCCCCACCCGCACCTTGGCGATGAAATCCGCGGGCTCGAGCGTCTCGTACACCTCGAGGATGCACTCCTGGTCGATCAAAAACCGCGATATCGCGTCTTTTTCATCCGGGTCGACCTTGATGGTGAGAAACGCGATCAAATGCTCCTCGAGGTAGTCGGGGTTGACCGCAATGGTGAATCCCTCGATCACGCCCGACTTCTTGAGCTTCTCGATGCGCTTGAAGACCGTCGACGGTGCGATATTGAGCTTCTTGCCCAGTTCCGCCATGGAGATCCGGGCGTCATGCTGCAGTTCGGTCAGGATGATCGCATCAATATCGTCCATCACAGGTACACCCGTCTCTTTGACGTTACTTTCGGCTGCAGATAATATAAATCTGCCAGAATACGATTCAATCCCACCGGACGGCACCGGGATTGACCATGCTGGCTCCCGATGGCGCAATCGCCGCGTGCGTAATCGCGAGAGCGGCAAACGCCTTTGCATGCCTGCAGGCGTCAGAGAGATCTTCGCCCCGTACCAGGAATGCCGTGATCGCGGCGGCAAGGCAGCACCCGGATCCGTGCACCGAACCGGGATGCCGCTCTCCCGACAGCCGCGACACCCCATCGTGCGTCACCAGCACGTCGACCGCTTCGCCTCCCGAAAGGTGCCCGCCCTTGACCAGCACCGCCCCCGGACCGTGCCGGAGGATCCTCCGTCCCGCGTCGATCATGCCCTCAGCCGAATCGATGCCGGCAAGGCCCGAGAGCACCTCTGCCTCGGGAATATTCGGGGTGACGAGTGCCGCCCGGGGCAAAAGGTCGGCCGTGAGGGCATCCACGGCGTCCTCGGCCAGCAGGCGGGCGCCCGATGTGGCGATCATCACCGGATCGACGACCAGCACCGCGTCCTCCGGCAGGGCGCCGGCGACGGTGCGGATGATGCCGGCTTCGGCGAGCATCCCGGTCTTGAACGCACCGACGGCAAAGTCGTCGACAACCGCCCCGATCTGTGAGGCGACCGCCGCCGGGGGAAGCGTCCAGACGCCCCGCACCCCGCGCGTGTTCTGGGCGGTCACCGCCGTCACCACGCTGCATCCCCAGACGCCGAGGGCTGAGAACGTCTTGAGATCCGCCTGAATGCCGGCCCCGCCTCCCGAGTCCGACCCCGCAATCGTGCAGGCGCAGGGCAGCGTGCTCTCGTTCATCAGGCTCTGGTGCGCCGCCGCCGCACTTCTACCTTTGGTTTTCGCGCCTGCCCCCAATCAGTCCTCTTTTTTATACCAGCGGCTAACCGTATAGCAATGGACGTCGAGGAGTTTGCACGGCGGCATCTGGCGGCGGGAATAAGCGGAGAAGCCGCTGCCGCCCTGCTTGCGGAGCGCATCCGCGAGATCAAAGCCACGTCGCCGGAACACGCACGCGCTTTTGCCGCTGCCGTGATCGAGGAAGTGGTCAATACGACCGGGCTTGACGGGGATCTCTTCCGGTTCGACCCGGCAGGTGTTGCGATGGGCGAGTTCGGGGTCGGTTCCCGCGGGGCCGGCGATTTCTTCGCGCACCGGCAGCTGATCCCGATCATCGGGCGGTCCGGCGCCGATGTCGGCGTGGACGAGATGGACGACGCGGGGGCCGTGCGGGGAAACGGCAGCTACATCATCTGCACCGTGGACGGCATGCACTCGCGCCTCTCGGACTTTCCCTTCCTTGCGGGATTTCACGTCACGCGGGCGACGCTCCGCGACGTGTACGTGATGGGTGCGAAGCCCGTCGCCCTGCTCTCCGACATCCATGTCGCCGACGACGGCGACGTGGCGAAGGTCTTTGACTACACCGCGGGGGTTGCGGCGGTTGCCGATGTCATGAGCGTGCCCCTGGTGACCGGATCGACGCTGCGCATCGGGGGCGACATGGTGCTCGGCACCCGCATGACGGGGTGCGTCGGCGCGGTCGGCGTCGCGGAGCACCTCACGGCACGCCGCGCAACCGCCCCCGGGGACGTGCTGCTGATGACCGAGGGTGCCGGCGGCGGCACGATTGCGACAGCCGCGCTCTATTCGGGCTTCCACGGTGTCGTTGAAAAGACCATCAACCTGCACTTTCTGCAGGCATGCGAGGCGCTGCTGGCAAGCGACGTCCTCCCCCGCATCCACTCGATGACCGACGTCACCAACGGCGGGCTGCGCGGGGACGTCTACGAGATGGCGGAGACTGCCGCGTGCCGGATCGTCGTCGACGAGACCCCGCTCCGGGGCCTCGTGGAGCCCGATGTGCTGGCGATGCTCGATGCCCTGCAGATCGATTACCTTGGCGTCTCGCTCGATGCGCTCCTCATCGTGGCGCCGCCCGATGCCGCCGACGACATCTGCAGGGTGGTCCGCTCGGCCGGTGTCAGGATCGAGCCTATCGGGTACGTGGAAGCAGGCGCCCCCGACTCCGTGCTGCTGGTCGACGGCGAG
>JAAEEQ010000027.1 GCA_013415665.1 Methanomicrobiales archaeon | reverse complement strand
GACGATACCGAAACGATGCGGCAGGAGCGTCGTGCGGTACGCGCCGCACTGGACCGCGGCATCCCGTTTTTCGGCATCTGTCTCGGTATGCAGGTGCTCGGCAGGGTCGCCGGGGGCGAGGTCGTCCGGTGCCCGCAGCGGGAGACCGGCGTCGCGGATCCAGCCGGCAGGGCGTATGCGATGCGGCTGACGGAGACAGGATTGGCCGATCCCCTCTGTGCCGGACTTCCGCCGGAGATCCCCGTCTTTCAACTGCACGGGGAGATGGTCGTGCCGTCCTCCGAAGTCATCGTGCTTGCGCAGGGATTGTGGTGCCCGGTACAGCCGATCAGGGCCGGCAGGAATGCGTACGGCATCCAGGGGCACCTCGAAGCGGACCGCGGCATGATCACGGCCTGGGCAGGAGAAGACCCGGCGCTTGCACTGCTCGACAAACAGGCGCTCATGGATGCATTCGGGCGGAATGAAGAGTCCTACGGGCGGTATGCACGGATCATGATCACCAATTTCATCGCCATCGCCCGCCGCGGGGCAGATGCAGGGAAGGCGGGGGCATGAAGCTGGGCGTCCTCTGTTCGGGAGGGAAGGACTCGCTCTTCGCCTGCTGGAAGGCGATGCAGCACGAAACGGTATCCTGTCTCATTTCGGTCATCTCGGCAAACGAGGACAGCTATATGTTTCATACCCCCAACATCCGCTTAACGCGCCTGCAGGCGGAGGCGGCGGGGCTGCCGCTGGTGGAGATCGAGACCGCGGGGGAAAAGGAGGAGGAGCTTGCCGATCTCGAAGACGCCATCCGCCGTTCGGTCGAGGCGTACGGCATCGAGGGCATCGTGACGGGAGCGATCCTCTCGGTGTACCAGGCGAGCAGGGTGCAACGGATCTGCCGGGAGCTCGGCCTCTGGTGCTTCAATCCGCTCTGGCACACCGACCAGGATGCCTACATGGAAGAGCTGATCGGGGCGGGATTCGAGGTTCTCATCGCCGGTGTCTTCTCCGCCCCTTTCGACGAGTCATGGCTGGGGAGGAGGATGGATCACGCGATGCTCGCGGAGCTGCGTTCGATCGCCGAGAAGTGGCATATCACCCTCACCGGCGAAGGCGGCGAACTTGAGACCTTCGTTGCAGATGCGCCGTTTTTTTCCCGCGCGATCACCGTTACGCGGGCGCATACCGCATACCGGAACCATAACGGGCGCTACCTTATCGATCAGGCGGAGCTGACAGCGAAATGATACTGCTCGTGGACCTCTGCTATAAGCCCGGCTCCTTAAGCAGGTACGAGTTCGTGGACCCTATCGCACGGATCGTCGCCGGGGCGGGATATGGCGTTACGATCGTGCATTATTCAGAGATCCGAAAACCCATGCCCGATGCGGATGCGGTGATCCTCTGCGGAACGGCGCTCGCCGACAATGCCTTTCTGGCGGACCCGGATGTGTTTTCGTGGATCACGGCCTGCTCCTGCCCGGTGCTCGGCATCTGTGCCGGCATGCAGGCCATCGTGCGCTGTTTCGGCGGAACGATCACCGAACGGTGCGAGATCGGCATGACCGACATCCGCGTCACTGCAGCCGACCCGCTGCTGGGAACACCCCGGACGTTTTCGGCATACGAGCTGCATGGTTTCGCCGTCGGCTCTCCCGGCGTACTGACGGTTTGTGCCGAGTCGGCCTGCTGCATCCAGGCCGTCCGCCACCCTTCCCGCCCCGTATACGGCGTCATGTTCCACCCTGAAGTGCGAAACGAATGGGTGGTCGAGGATTTTGTCCGGCGAGAGGTCCCCGAAAGGGGGCCGCCCCCCTGCTAAAAAAAGGTCCGATCATGCTGATTCCCCTGGTCCGCCGTGATCAGGCTTCACGAAATGCCAGCAGGAGGCGGCCATCGGCGCCGGAAAGTTCGAGGGTGCTGGAATTCATCGCATACGCCTGCACTCCCCCGAGCCGTTCGAGAAAGAGTGCTTCCTGTGCCATCACCCCTTCGGGAGAGATGCAGTACATTTCCGTGACAGCCGCCGGGCCGATCACGATATCCCCGCGTCCCCCGAAATATGCGGCCGTATAATGGTTGCAGCCTGCCGATCCCGACAGCGATCCGTCATCCGTAAAAACGGCGCTGATAGTCGTCCCGTTAAGCGGGGCAACCAGTTCGGCCTTCGCATCCCGCATCAGGGCAAGCTCCCAGTTCCGCCCGCAGAGTTCCGAGATCCCCGTTCCCGGCGGTTCCGCGGCAGGGGTGCCGTTCGCGGGCTCCATCGAAAGGACGGTAACGGGGGTGCCCCACTGCTGGATGGTTGCCACGTCTTCTTCGCGATAGGAGAACCGCACCCGCATGCCGTCCCGGGCAAATGCCGGATCGAGATTCAGCGGCAGGTAGTTGTTCCCGTCATCGCCGGCAATGCCGTAAAAGCCCCCCTCGAGATCAAGGAAGATCACCGTCCCGGTCTGCATGTCCGGCTCCCGCATGTCCGGTGCCGACGTACATCCGCATATGAGAGCGCAGGCAAGCAGGCAGCAGCCGATACCGAGGGCCCGCATTCCCGCACAGGGCATTGGATTCATCACAATCTCCTCTTTTCAGGCAGAGGATTGGCGGCTGAACGTCAAATAGCTGCCTGTAACTGCGATTTTTTCCGCACCTACCGGCTGTCCCCGCAGCGGTTCGTCCGTTGCGCGGGGGACGGAACGAAGAGCGTTCAGACACCGATGGCGACCTGGATGACGGTCGGATAGGTCTGCATGATTGCGTGCATAATGGGTTTGGCAATCCAGAGGCGCCCTTGTTCGAAGGACCGGAGCGGGGAGATCTCCCCGAGCTCCTGCAATGCGAGCACGGCGCATTCGTCGCTGAGGTAGTAGCTGCCGTGCACGTCGGGGGAATAATAGCAGATCATCGGCAGGCGGAGTTTCCGGTGCATATCCGCGGGCAGGCGATCCCTGAGAAGGAGAAGCACGGCCCGGTCAAACGTGAAGGTTTTTCCGCCTTTTGTCTGCGCGGAGGGCTGTTCCTCCCGGAGCAGCAGCGAAAGGGGCTTGCGATCCGCGACGATGCCGTCGTTGATCTTTTTGGCCTCCAGGCTCATCCACCGGCGGAGCACCGGTTCGTCATGGGGGCGTGGTGCGTGGGCCATTGCGTCATGGCTATGACAGGCGTCATCCGCGATATAGGTTTGTGCCTGCCGCTGCCGCACCTGCGGCGGGGGCCGGGAAGACAAGATATACCTGCCGCCGGACCCTACGAGGTACCTATGTGGTTTCTGCTCCTCCCGGCACTCCTGCTCGCCCTGTATGGTGCGGCGCTTGCCGAAGTGTCCGAGCGGCTGCCCGGCGGGAACACGAAAGACGCAGCCGTTCTGCTCGCCGCCGTGATCGGTTCCGGCGTGTATGCCGTCACCGACTACGCACGCCTGGCAGGGACCCTGCCCGGCGTATCCCTCCCGCTCATCAACCTCCTCGGGATCAGCATCCATCCGCTCTGGATCCTCTCCCCGTTTGCATTGTTCAGGCAGGCGTTTGCCGGGAACCGGCCCGGAATCATCGTTTTTGCGACCGTCTTTCTGATCACGGGAGTACGGCTGCTGCTGTCCGGCGGTGCCGAAACGCTGCCACCTTGTACCGCGGCAGAACAGGTGCTTGCATGGGGCGGGACAGCAGTGCTGGATGCGGGGTCCGCAACGGTCCTTTACGCCTGCTGGGCCGGCCTTCTCAGTGCAATCACCAAAAAAACGCCCTGATGCGCTTTTCGCCGCTGCTTCATACGGGCAGTCCGGAACCCGCAAGGAATTCCCAGATGGCGAACCCGAACTCGAGCGCGATGAGGATGATAATGATCCACTCGAGGAAGTTCGAGTGCTGGATCCGCACTTCGTCCGAGAGCATGGAGTAGTTCTCCCGGATGATCTCGATCTTTCTCGTGACGCTTTCGCTCCACTGACCGCTCCGGAACACCCTGAGTGCAGCCTCGTACACCCGTGCGTAATAGACATCCTCGGTGACCTTGATGAGGTTGTTGACCTTTTCTATCACCTCCGATATCTCCGCATGGGTCTGCATGATATCCGTCATGAGCGCATGGTACCGCCGCATCCTCCGGAAACGGGGGAGGCGGTCGGCAAATTCGATGTCGTCGTACATCTTCTCCATATTGCGGGCGAGTTCGCGGTCGTAATACCGCAGTTCGAAGACCTGCACGTTGGCAAATTCGATGAGATCAAGGATGTCGGCTGCAGGTTCCGGTCCGGCGATCAGTGCCGCATCCCATGCGAGGATGACCCGGTCGTCCGTGCCGTAGCTGAGGCTGTTTTTAAGCACTTCTTCCCGCATGGCCGGGGAGAGGGGTGTGCGTTCGCCCACCAGCAGCGGCACGGGATCGGGCGGCATGTCGATGCGGTCGGTGATATAAATCGTGTAATCCTCGAAAAACGTGGGATCCAGGACGAGATAGGATAGGTACGGACGCAGGACGGCAACCACCGAAACGCAGCAGGCATCGAACGCTTCGGAGAGCCCTTCCTGCCCGGAAAAAAGCATTCCGGTCTCCTCAAGCCACCCGGGAGCCCTTTCCGGCTCATCGAGGATAAAACAGAGGCTGATGGCACCGATATCATAAATCCTGACGGCGGGGGTCATCACATGGCCCCTGCCGCCGTAGGTCACCGTCACCGGATCAAGCCGCAGCTGGAGGGGGGGGACGCCCATGACGATCGATTTCGGCTTCACCCGCACGAATCCCGCACGGGTCGCCGCATACCCGTCTGCAAGGGCCGTTTCCAGCCGTGCAAGATCGATGTCCCTGCCGATGTCGTAAATCCGGTACAGCCTGATGGATGTCAAAAAATCTCTCCTTTCCGTTGTTTTACGCGATCAAGGCATTGCGTACCTGACACCTAAATAGCTATGCCTCCAGGGTGCATTCCTTTTCGCACCTTTTATTGCCGGAGTCGATCCCATCATTCTTCTCCGATGGAGCAGGGCGGCTACATACACGGGTACTCGGAACGCGAACGCTCGCGCCTCGCCGATCAGGCGTCGGCGCTGGAGGCAATCCTCCACGGCGGCACCGCCTACCCGCCGGAAAGCCGGGTGCTCGAAGCGGGATGCGGGGTGGGGGCACAGACCGTGCCGCTTGCCCGCAGGTCACCCGGTGCGGCGATCGTGTCGGTGGATGTCGACCGCGGATCGCTTGCGGAGGCGCGGGAGCGCACGGCACGGGAGGGCATGCAACCGGTCACCTTCCTGCAGGGCGACATCTGCCGGCTTCCTTTTCCCGATGCCTCCTTCGACCACGTCTTTGTCTGTTTTGTGCTCGAGCACCTTGCGGACCCGGAACGTGCGCTCCGGGAACTGCGGCGGGTGCTCGCCCCGGGCGGATCGATTACGGCAATCGAGGGCGATCACGGCTCCGCCCTGTATTTTCCGCCCGGAAATGCCGCCCGCAACAACATCGGCTGCCTCATCTCCCTGCAGGCGCAGGCCGGGGGTGATGCCTGCATCGGGCGCCGCCTGTACCCCCTCCTCGTTCGCGCCGGGTTTTCGGGCGTCAGCGTGTCGCCCCGGCCGGTCTATGCGGACCACAGCAGGCCGGAGCTGGTTGCCGGATTTACACGGGCAACCTTCATCGCGATGGTTGCGGCAGTGAAAGACCGGGCACTCGCCGCAGGAAGGCCACCCGCCGCATGGGAACAGGGGATGGCCGAACTGGAGAGAACGGCCGGCCCGGAGGGAACGTTTCTGTACACGTTTTTCAGGGCGGTCGGGCGGAAATAATCCCGCCGCAACGCCTCTCTAGCGGTGCGGATCGTCCCCGTCCGCCGTCCCGTCGATCCAGCCGCGGGCCACCCACTCCTCGTATGCCCCGGGCCGCCAGTCCCGGTTTTCCACAACGATTCGGCTGAAAAATGCCCGGTTATCCGCGATTATGGCTTCTTTTTCAGGATACGGCGCGTGCGTTGCGATCGCCGCCGCCAGTGCCGCCCCGAGCGAGGCCGCCGCATCTTCCGCCTCCTCCAGAGCCGGCGCGCCGTCCCCGAGCGCGGCATGAACCTCGCCGATCGCGACCACGCCGAGGTAGCCCAGCACGTGGTTGAGATAGGCCGTCACCGCCCCGGCACCCGACGTGTGCGTCGTCGCGACGGCACATCCGTATTTCCCGAAAAGGAGCTGGTAATGCATGGCGTCTGCCAGGCGGTCGATCAGAATCTTGCACTGGCCCGAGACATTGTCGACGTACACCGGCGATCCCCAGACGATGCCGTCCGCCCCCTGCAATCGTTCGAGGAGCAGGGGAACGTCGTCGTCGTGCACGCAGCTGCCGGTCAGCGTGCAGGCGTCGCAGGCGGTGCACGGCACGATCGAAAGATCCGCAGCATCGATCAGCTCTGTTTCGGCCCCCGCCTTCCCGGCACCCGCAAGGACTGCGGCAACCAGCCTGCGTGTCCTGCTTGCCGTCCCCCGCGGGCTGCAATGCAGACCGAGTATTTTCATACCGTTGTATGGCATGCCGGATCCCTTAACGATAAAGGATCCACGGCGTTTCCTGCATTACGTCCCGTCGTCAAGCGTGAACCGCCACCGGCAGAACATGCCGGGCGGATGGGGATCGGGCGGTGCGAAACAGCATTCGACCCTGATGCGGTCGTCGATCTCGTGCGCAAACCCGGTAAACTCCGCACGGTGCATCTCGCGGCAGACATATTCGCCGAGCCCCCGCCGGAGCCGGGCTTCCTGCGTCGGGCAGGAGGGGACCGAGATGATGACTTCGTCCGGGTGCTCTTCGATCTGGTAATCGACGATCAGGGCCCAGGGAAACAGCCGGAGCGCCCGGACAAAACCCGCGAGCCCCTGCTCCTGAATGCCGAAGCGTTCCCTGATGTCACGCGCTCCCATCGGGGCGACGCGCCCCCATACCCGTTCGTTGATCTCCTCGGCAACCGGCTGCCCGAACTGTTCTGCCACGTAAATAAACCAGAACGCGTCCACGACACGGTAATGCCAGAGGAGAAAGGCGAGGTATTCCCTGATTGTTCCGGGGTCCATCCCGTCAAATGCTTCAAGGTTCATGTGCCACCCCACTTCCCTGATGGGCGCGGCGTGATTTATGCCCTCCGGCGGCAGGCTGCAACGCCGTTCTGCATCACCTGCACCTGCACCACCATCCGGTGATTGCCGATGCTGCGCCCCGGGACCGGGAGCGCTGTGGCCGCCTCCCTCCCGCTGACGGCGGGGCAGCATTCCACCACGAAGCTGTTTTCCCTGCTCGGCACGAATAAATCCCCGTCTTCCCCATACTCCTCCTGCGAGGGAGTGCATGAAAATCGCCATCGCCCAGCTCAACCCGGTTGTCGGTGACACGACCGGAAACGTCGGCCGACTTGAGGAGGCCCTCGCTGCCTGCAGCAGGGATATGCCTGACCTGGTGATTTTTCCGGAACTCTTCCTCACGGGGTATCCGCCGCGGGACCTGCTCGAGCATGCGTGGTTCATCCGGCGGGCGGATGAGGCGGTTCGCGCCGTCTGCGATCTCTCGAAACGCTCTCCCGGCACCGGCATACTCGTCGGTGCCCCCGTGGCCACCGGAAAAGAGACGGGAAGGGGGCTGTATAACGCGGCATTGCTCATCAGGAACGGGAATATCGTGTTTTCCGCCGCAAAATCGCTCCTGCCCGTCTACGATGTCTTCGACGAAGGGCGGTACTTTGACCCCGCTCCGGCAGTGCAGCCGGTGCCTTTCAAGGACCAGGTGCTGGGGATAACGATATGCGAGGATGCATGGAACGATCCCGACCTCTGGCCGCGCCGGTACTACCCCTTCGATCCGCAGCAGGCGCTGGCAGCCGCCGGGGCGACGCTGTTTGTCAATATTGCCGCTTCACCGTTCCATATCGGCAAGGAGACGGTCAGGTTCCGCATTTTCCAGAACCATGCCCGCAAACACGGCATCCCCTTCGTCTGCGTCAACCAGGTCGGCGGCAACGACGAGCTCGTCTTCGACGGGAGGAGCATGTGTTTCGATCCGGAGGGAAAACCGGTTGCCGTGCTTCCCGCTTTTACGGAGCATATCCGCACCGTCGAGATCGCCGGCCCGCACCGCACTCCCGTGCCCTACCGGCCAGTGCCGAAGATCGAGAGCCTCTACCAGGCCCTTGTCTGCGGACTTGCCGATTATGTCCGCAAATGCGGCTTTTCGCGGGTCGTCGTCGGGCTTTCGGGGGGCATCGATTCCGCAGTCGTCTGCTGTATTGCTGCGGATGCCGTCGGGCCCGGAAACGTGCTGGCGGTGACGATGCCTGGCCCGTACTCCTCTGCCGGAAGCATCGACGATTCGCGCGCCCTTGCTGCACATCTCGGGGTTGAAATGCACGAGATCCCGATAACGCCGGTGTTTTCGGCATACAGCGAAGCACTTGCCGGTTTTTGCGATCCTCGAGGAGGAGGGGTGACCTTCGAAAACATCCAGGCACGCATCCGGGGAAACATTCTCATGGCTCTTTCAAACGAGTCCGGGCATCTCGTGCTTTCGACGGGAAACAAGAGCGAACTTGCCGTGGGGTACTGCACCCTCTACGGCGACATGTCGGGCGGCCTTGCGGTCATTTCTGACGTCCTCAAAACCGACGTCTACCGGCTCGCCGCCCATATCAACCGGCGATCGCCGGTCATCCCCCCTGAGATCCTCGAAAAACCGCCCTCCGCCGAGCTCCGCCCCGGCCAGCGTGATCAGGACACGCTGCCGCCGTATGACATCCTCGATCCCATCCTGCACTGCTACATCGACGAAGAACTCGATCCGGCCGCGATCTGCGGGCGCGGGTTCGATCCCGAAACAGTCCGGCGGACAGTGGCGCTGGTGGACAGGAACGAATACAAGCGGCGGCAGGCGGCACCCGGGCTGAAAGTGACGCCAAAGGCCTTCGGATCCGGAAGACGAATGCCGATCGCTGCAAAATACCGCGATTAACCGCCACGCTCCGCCCCGCGGCACGAGAAAAATCCCCGGCCCACGGGCAAACCTTCATAGCCTGCCGCGACATCTCACAGCACGGAGCATACGTCATGGAGCAGATGAATGAAGGCGGGAGGCACGGTGATGGCGGAGGGCTCGAGGTTGCCCGCACCGGCGATGTCGCTGAGGGGAGCATGAAAAAAGTCCGTGCCGGGGACCACGAGATCCTGCTGGCGTACATCGGGGGAGCGTATTATGCCGCCGATGCCCGCTGCCCGCATATGGGAGGCGATCTGTCACGGGGCACCCTTGCAGGCACCATCGTCACCTGCCCGCTGCACCACAGCCAATTCGATCTTGCCGGCGGGCAGGTGGTCCGGTGGACAGACTGGTCGGGACTGCTGCTCTCTCTTGCCAAGGCATTCCGCTCACCGCGCCCGCTGACGACCTACCCCGTGAGCGTTGACGGCGACCGGATCCTTGTCAGGATCTGACGCACCTCCGGCGAGGCAGGCGGCAGGCCGGTTGCGGAGAGGATGACCGGAAATATATAATAGTGGACGTATTACTCTCAGGTATACGCCAACGTGCAAACCCGAGGTTCACTATGGTTCTGAATACGGCAAAATCGGTTACCTTTCTCACGCTGTCCGTGATCGGTCTGCTGCTGCTGTGCGGCGCAGTCTCGGCCCAGTGCCCGCAGGGGTGCCTCTGCATGGCGCCGGACGATGCGGGGCGGACGGGCTCGGAGCCCTGTGCGGGAGAGACGATCCCCTGCAGCGAGGGCATGCCGGGGGAGAGGTTCTGTTACGAACCGGCAATCACCATTCCACTCGTGCATCCCGCGGCACGGCCTGAAACCACCCCGCCGGTGATTACGGTCAGCAGGCAGCCGGAAATCCAGCGTGCAGGGGAGAGCGTGCACTATACGGTCTCGGCCACGGATGAAAGCGGCATTGCGTTCATCGAATTATGGGCAAATAATAAACGGCTGCGCATCTGCTTTTCCGACACCTGTGAGTACACCACTCCCTCCGCCGCTGCCGCGATCGATCTGGGGGTGCTTGCCGCCGACCGGTACGGGAACCTGCAGCGTGAAGGGACGCTCCCCTTCGACGCCACGGGCCTGATCGGGAATGCGGGCAGCCCATCGGCCGGTCCGGCAGCTACCGGGAGCAACGACGCCGCACCATCGTTTTCCCGCACCGCTGCCGACTGGCGTGAAAGCTTTTTCCTTCCCTCCCGCAGCCTTGCAACGTTTTCCATCGCACTGGGGCGCGATGCCTACCGGTGGAGGGCGGTTGCCGCAGAGGCCGGCGATGCATGCACCACCTGCAACGATATCGTCTCCCTGAAC
This sequence comes from Methanomicrobiales archaeon, assembly GCA_013415665.1. Classification (GTDB taxonomy): domain Archaea; phylum Halobacteriota; class Methanomicrobia; order Methanomicrobiales; family Methanomicrobiaceae; genus LKUD01. The sequence goes on along the minus strand of JAAEEQ010000027.1, from coordinate 3,736 downwards.
GTGCCGTGACCAGGCGCATTCCTGTTTTTTCGCCCGGATACGGGCGGTTCATCCCTGTATCTGCCGCCATCGGGACGTAACGGGCGCATGGTTTCGTGCTCCGCGTGCAACAGCGGCGAGGCTCCGTGTTGGAACGGTGCGACGGGCGCAAGCGCCGTGCAAACCTATATTGGCTGTCTTACGGAGAGACTGCTACCGGGAGGAGAATGAGTGCATACCGTGGGGGGATTTCTGCGCCGTATTGCGTGCGGCTATTTTATCGTCATGCTGATCGTGCTGCCGCCGGCGGCGGCATGGAACGTGCCGGGGGCAGATCATCCGCAGGACTGCTGTTTTTCAAAAGGGTGCTGGAAGGACAATCCCCCGGCAGGCTGCTCCTTCACCGCAAAGGATGCCGCGGGAATGTGGGACTGGTACGAACAGGACTGGCGCTCCTACGCCGATGACGGCCATATCTATCTGCTCCAGAACGGCATCAGGATCCTCGAGGAGAAAGGATGGGACAACTGGGCGGCCTATCTTGCCTGTGACGACAATTTCCAGGCGCTGGCCGACGGTGCCACCTGGGCCGACACGTACAAAGGCCGGTGGAAAGGCAGGGTATATATCACCGCATTCTTCGGGGCCGTTGAAAAGCAGGTCGGCGACGAGCTGGATCTCTGCAATATGGCCGGATGGGACCACTATTACAGCGATTATCACACGGATCCCAACGGCAACGGCATCAGGGATGTCGATGAGGCCCAGATCGCAACCATCTTTACCGATACGCTGGGCGGACTGGTCTCGGGGATCGTCTTTTCGGCGGCATTCGATCTCGTCGCACCGCTGATTCCCGTGGTCGGGCCGCTCATCCAGGTCATCCAGAAACTGGGCGTGCTCGGGATCCGCTTCGACTTTTCGCCGGGCCTCGATGCATCGTACCCGTCGACGGCCCTGCTTTCCCGGCAGCGCTTCGATGCGGCAGTCGCGTCGTATACCTCGTCGACGGATCCCTCGATCCGCTACTGGCAGCACCAGAGCGCGCAGTACGACAGCCTCTTCCAGGCAGGATGGGCGATTCACTATGCACAGGACGTCGGCGTGATCTACCATCTGCAGGATGTCTGGTCGTCCTTCAAACTCGGGCCGATAGGGTATTACCACAATGATTACGAGGACGACGCAACCGGGCTCGGCGATCCGGATGCCAGCCCGCAGTACCACATCCATGCACAGAACTGGGTAATCGGAAAGGACTATGACACGAAGCAGGTCGTGCAGATCATCCAGCAGGGCGCCCTTGCCGTCGATAATCCCGCCGACTGGGCGAAAGCGAAGAGTTCCGACAGCACCACCAGAAAAATTGCCCTGCAGAACGGGCTGAAGGTCTCAGAACAGGTGACGGCGGCACTGCTCGCAAAGTATCTCTCCGAACTCGGCATTCCGAAGGTCGTCCCGCCCTTCACCGGAGGGGTGCTGGATGCGACCACCGGAGCGCCGGTCGCGGGGGCATATGTGTTCTACCGCGAAAAGAACGCCTACTCGGGCGATCCCGATGCACCGGGCGGAATCAAACCCTTCATCGACCAGCAGAGCCCGTGGAATTATGTCAGAACCGACCTGAAAGGGGCCTTTTCCCTTCAGCTCAAGGAGGGAACCGCCTACCTTATCAGGGCGGAACTGCCCGGGTACCGGTATTCCGGCTATATCGATGTTTCTGCGTCCGAGGCAATGGGGCAGACGCCCGTTGCCAAAACCATCGAATACGTCCAGCCGATTACGGGAATGGCGACGTCGACCACGAACTTCTATGTCTATCTCACGCCGCTCCAGGGAGCAGCCCCGTCGTTCCCCGCAGCGGTACCGGCATCATCGCAGCCGATGCTGGCCGCGGGCATCCTGCCCTCCGGCAGCCTCATTGCGCCTGCAACACAGCGCGATCTCGTCGAGTCGGTCATGACGGTGCGGGCGGATACGACCGTCCTTGCCGCACAGGCACCCGGCGAGCCGTTCCCGCTCACCATCCCGGGTGAGACCTACATCGAGATCGAGTGCGCCAATCTCATCAGCCTCGGCACATCGCAGATCGTCACCTCGCCTGCGCAGATGGATGCTGCCGTGACGAAAGGAGCCGCATCGTGGCAGGCATACCAGGATATCCGCATTGATCCGGCCCGCCTGCAGGGCGTCAGCCTTGCGGGTCCCGGCGGCATTGCGGGTGTTCCCGCAACCGTTCCGCCCGGCACGGTGCAGGCGGCACAGACGGCCGGCGCTGCACAGAACCCTCTGCTCACGTGGCAGTTCCAGGCCAGCCCGGATTCCCTGTATTTCCCCGATGAACGCATCGGTGCCGTCTACCAGCTCCAGAACCAGCAGGTGGCGGTCCTCGACACCGGGTATTCACCCATCGCTGTCGGGACGCTCCGGGAGACAGCCCCGAAAGGCACGGTCATGCAGGCGGACGGCACGCAGGTGGAGGTTGCGATGCTCTCGTACAGCCTCGGCAGGCTCTCGCTCATCGACGGCGGGCAGTCGCTGTACGAAAACCACCTCGCACGGGTCCCTGCCGCAAATGCCAGGATAACCGTGACCATGGACGCTGCCCCCGGGTACATCGGTCCTGATTTCTACGACAGCACTGAACCGACGCTCGTCTACGAGCACACCACGAAACCCTCGACACTCGCAGGAAAGGCCGAAAAAGTGCCTTCCGTGATGCTCACGACCGTTGATTCCCCGAATCCTGCAGCCACGCAGCCCGTCGCCACCGCCACGCCCGGCGACGGCGGACCGGCCATGGCCTATGCCTCGTTTCCCGATGCCGGCACGCCGGCGATTGAAAGCATCACGGTCACCACCAACAGCGACGGGCTCGCAGCCATCGTCCTGACCTCCGGCAGCCAGTCCGGCAGGGTCAGGCTGCGGTTCGACGTCACCAGTAATCCGGGAGCTTCGGGCATACGGGCACAGGAAACTCTCGAATTCATTGTCGAGCCCCCGATCACCCGAATCGATCCTGCATCGGCCGTCATCGTCCCGCCGTCGCTGGGTGCCGCCAATCCCCGTTCAACGCTCGCGCTGCTCTATGCTTCGCCCGCATTCGATGCCGATAAAAGCGTCGTCGACACCGGCATCTGCTTCAATTTCTCGGAGAGCAGCGAAGGACAGATCCTGCTCAACATGCTCAAATGCAGCCCCGAAGCCGTCATCGTCTCACGCACGGGACAGACCGTTCCCGCCCCCGCACACGACGGCGGATCGCTGTTCGCACCGGTTGCCGGCATCATCGAGTTCCTGCTCTCCATCCCGGGGATGTTCGGCCCGCAGGAGGGGTCGGCACCCGCCGTCCCGCAGCCCGTCATTCCCGTCACGAGGGATGTCTGCCCCGCCGGAGGCTGCGGTACGGCAGCAACAGAGCCGGAACCATTCTATCCCGGGGAAGAACGCGGTGAGCCCTGCGACGACGGCAACGCATGCACCGCCGAAGACAGGGTCAGGGAGGGGGTCTGCGCCGGCATTCCCGTCTCCTGTGATGACGGCAATCCCGAAACCGAAGACCTCTGCGAGCCGGAATACGGCTGCGTCCACGTCAGGGTGCCGCCCGCAGAAGAGCGGCCGGCGGAAGGAGCGCCCTGCGACGACGGCAATGCATGCACCGCCGAAGACACTATCAGGGAGGGGGTCTGCGCCGGCGTTCCCGTCTCCTGTGATGACGGTAATCCCGAAACCGAAGATATCTGCGAGCCGGAATACG
>JAAEEQ010000132.1 GCA_013415665.1 Methanomicrobiales archaeon | reverse complement strand
CCGCCACACGAAATTCACGATCACCCCGATGCGCGGACACTGGAACGTGTACGGCTCGAACGAAGTGTTCACCTGGATGACGGGATACCCGTATGCCGTCGATTTCTGCCGCGGCGTTGCGTTTTACAATCCGGGAGAGACGTCGGCAATCGACATTCTCGCACGAAAGGAATGCGATGCGTGCCTGGTAATCGGCAGCGATCCCGCAGCCCATTTCCCGCGGGCCTGCGTGGAGCACCTCGCGGAGATACCGACGGTGGTGATCGATCCCTGCACCTCCCTGACAACCGCCGTCTGCGATGTCCAGATCCCGACCGCGGTCACGGGCATCGATGCGGAAGGGACCGCATACCGGATGGACGGCGTGCCGATTCATGTAAAACGGGTGCTTGAGTCTTCCGTGCCGTCCGATACGGAGATCCTCGCGCGGATCTACCAGCGCATGCAGGAGGAACGGCAGCTATGAGCGAGCTCCTGATAAAAAACGCCTTCGTCATCGATCCCCTCAACCATATCCGTGGCGAAATCATGGATATTTTTGTCCGTGACGGCCGTATTGTCGAATCCGTGGGACCAAACGCGGAGGTCATCGATGCGGGCGGCATGCTGACCATGCCCGGCGGCATCGACTCGCACACCCATGTCTGCGGCACCAAGGTGAATTTCGGGCGGTACATGAGCCCGGAGGACATGCGTGCGGGCCGGACGAAGCGCCACGGCGCGATGCATGCAACCTCCGGGTACAGCGTTCCCACGACCTACGGCACCAGTTACCGCTACAGCACGATGGGGTACACGACCCTTCTCGAAGGGGCGATGGCACCGCTGGAGGCGCGGCACACCCACGAGGAGTTCAATTACACGCCGCTCCAGGATACGATGGCAAATGTCCTCTTCGACGGGAACTGGGCAATCATGGAGGCCGTGCGGGACCAAGACACCGCCCGCGCCGCGGCGATCGTGGCGTGGTTCCTCGAAGCGGTGAAGGGATTTTCGATCAAGCTCACCAACCCGGGCGGCACCGAAGCATGGGGATGGGGCAAGAACCTCACCTGCATCAGGGATATCGTACCGAATTTCGAGGTCACCCCGGCCGACATCATCACAACGATGATCAAGGCGAACGAGATGCTCCGCCTTCCGCATTCGGTCCACCTGCACTGCAACAACCTCGGCACGCCGGGCAATTACCAGTGCACGCTCGACACCTTCGATCTCGTGCCGGACATCAACAGGGAGCGCCAGTCGCTCTATGCGACCCACGTCCAGTTTCATGCCTACGGCGGAACGAGCTGGAAGGACTTCTGTTCCCGGTCCGATGAGATCGCCGCATCCGTCAACAACCGGCCCCAGATCACCATCGACATGGGGCAGGTGATGTTCGGCAAGACCACGACCATGACGGCCGACGGCCCGATGGAGTTCAACCTCTACCGCCTGCACCATAACAAATGGAGCAATCACGACGTCGAACTGGAGACGGGTTCCGGCATCATCCCGGTCTATTACAGCCGCAAAAACCTTGTCAACTCGATCATGTGGGCAATCGGGCTCGAGCTTGCCCTGCTTGTCCGCGATCCCTACCAGTGCATTCTCGCGACCGACAACCCCAACGGCGCGCCGTTCGTCAAGTACCCCGAGATCATCGCGCTCCTGATGAGCAAAGCCTACCGCGAAGCCGAGTTGGCGACGGTGCACCCGGACACCGGCAGCCGGGTCCCCCTGCCCGCGATCGACCGCGAAATGGACTGGTACGACATCGCCATCATGACCCGCGCGGCACAGGCCCGCGCCCTCGGCATCGCCGGCCAGGGGAAGGGCCACCTCAGCGAAGGCGCCGAGGCGGACATCGCCATCTACCCGCTGCGGGTCGGCGAAACGGATCCCTCGCGCGAGTACGACGCCATCATCAAAGGGTTCTCCCAGACGGAGTACACGATAAAACGGGGCAGGGTCGTCTGCCGGCGCGGCGAATGCCTCGTGGAAGGCGTCAACACCACCTACTGGGTCAGGCCGAAGGTCTCCGAGGAACGAAACATCCTGAACGACGAGGAATTCAAACGGAACTTCGATCGGTACTACACGGTCAGGATGAGCAACTACCCCGTCCAGGACTCGTACCTGCAGCGGAATGTCTGCATCGATACGGAGGCGCAGTTATGATGCGCGTTGTGCTCGCGGTGAAAGAGAGAAAAAAGCCCTTCCTCCCCATCGAGGCAGAGGCAATTCTTCCTTCCGCGTTCCTGGATCAGGAGGCAAAGCTGACCGTCTGGAAAGGCAACAAGGAACTGCCGTTTGCAGAGGTGTTCGCAGTCAGCATCGACGGTGAAGCGGAATCCGCCGACGATGTGGAGATCGTCATCCGCGGTGACAGTTCCCGCATCAAACGCATCGGCGAATACATGGACGGCGGCCGCATCGTGATTGAAGGCGACATCGGGATGCACTGCGGAAATTTCATGGAAGCGGGCACGATCGAGATCATGGGCAGCGCCGACGCCTGGCTCGGGCGGGAGATGCGCGGCGGGAGTATCATCTGCCGCGGGAATGCCGGCGATTACTGCGGATCGGGATACCGCGGCGAGAAGAAGGGGATGCGGGGCGGCAGCATCGAGGTCTTCGGCAACGCCGGCGATTTTACCGCTGAGATGCTCGCCGGCGGCAGTATCGTTATCCACGGCAATGCCGGTGACATGGCAGGCGTCGACATGCATGACGGGGCGCTGGTCATCCACGGCGACGCACGCATGGTGTGCGCAAACATGACCGGCGGCACCTGCACGGTGCACGGCACCGTGGCGGACATGATGCCGACGTTCGTCCGTACCGGACAGGTTCTGATCGAAGGCACGGAGTTCACCCGATTTTCCGGCGATATCGCAAACAGGGGAAAAGGAACCCTTTTTATAAGGCGTTGGCAATATATGGATTGATGGTCCGGCATAGCTGTGGATACGAGGCGCCGATCTTCTGCAAAAAGTGCGGCCGGCCGATGACGGCCACCGAGCGCGGCGGAATCTGGTGCCCGCATTGCGGAAGAAAAATCACTATCGTCTGCCCGGGTTGCGGAAAACGCTGGTGATGCCGGGATCAGACTTTCATCCTGACCCAGCGGGCGTATTCAGCCTTTAATCGCTCTTTTTCATCCTGGTTCAGATCGCTTCTCCCGGTCTCGTCAAGAAAACGCTCGAGTTTTTCCACCATCGACTCCGCCTCGGTATACGACGCCACGTCGAGGTATGCCGGAGCACGCGTGACATTAATCACTTCGCCGCAGACGGGGCAGAGTTTCCAGCGCTGAAAGCGATCCACGTAGGTGAATGTGCGGCAACCCGGACACCGAATCACCAGATACATAGCATGCCTATCTTTACCCCCGGCATGAAGAAGGTTACCGTTTCTCTTCCCGTCCTTCACCCGATGGCAGCGACAAAGAGGTCGCTTTCGGCTGCGGCATACATCTGCCGTGCGAGCCGGTCCATCTCGCGGGCATAGGTGGTGTTACGCACGGGACGGGTGAAAGGAAGCGGACGGATCACGATTTTCCGGTCATGCGCGAAAAATTCAACACGCACATCCGCATCATCGATGACGGCGATATTCCCTTTTCCCAGGGTGCAGCCGCTCGCACACTGGATGCCGTCGACCATGCACCGTTCGGGCGAACGGGAAGGGCAGTACACCCGGGCGGAGAGCGCGAACGGATCATCGCAGAAGGTGTCGCGGACGAATTTTCCGATCCGGTAGCCGAGAACGACATACGGCCCGGTATGCGCGTGGAACGCCCCGAGTTCGTCGAGCGTATATTCCTTCGGGCGCCGTGCCGGCGGGCAGGCGGAATGTACCATCGCATTCATTTTTCGGCGCACGGGTATTAACCCTCGCGTGCTCTTCTCCCTCCCGCCCGCCCGGGAACCGATCGCCGGCAAAAAACGCATAATGGGAAGGTTTTTGAGTGTTCAGCCAGTGATGCTCTATGCATGCGTATCG
>JAAEEQ010000026.1 GCA_013415665.1 Methanomicrobiales archaeon | reverse complement strand
CACACCGTTGCCTTGAGCCGGTGCAGGAATCCGGGGTCAGGAATGCGGCCTCACCACCCGGTACCGCCGCTGATACCCGCACCGCAGGCAGGTGACGATCACGTACCCGTGATGGACCCGCACCCGCATATTCCTGCCCGGCACGAGGAACCCGTAACACCGCCTGCAGAACCGCATGCTAAGGGGTCGGGGGATGCGTACCCGCTGGCGCATCGCTATCCGCCGCGCGAGGGCGACACACCGGTCGCTGGACGAGGGGTCGCCGGAAAAAAACCGTTCTGCCCGGGAAAACAGCATATCGATCCTCTCGGCGGCGATACGCTTTTCCTGATGGCTTTTGCCTTTCCCTGCCATTGCCGACACATCACTCCCAAAATGCGGTAATAAAGGTAGCACCGGAAGAAAATAGAGTCTTGCATGCCGTCATGGGGGAAGGATGCAGACCACCCTGCCTTTGATCATGAGGCGGTCCTCGCAGAAGAGCCGCACCGCCTCGGGAAGTGCGGCATGCTCCTCCACCAGGATTCTTCCTGCAAGCATTTCTTCGTCATCGCGCTCGAAAACCGGGACGCACCGCTGGATGATAATAGGGCCGGTGTCCATCCCCTCGTCAACAAAATGCACCGTGCAGCCCGAGACTTTTGCCCCATACGCAATCGCCTGTCGCTGGGCATGCAGGCCGGAAAAGCTCGGAAGAAGCGCCGGGTGGATATTGATCATCCTTCCCGAAAAGCGCCGCACGATCGTTTCACCGAGGATGCGCATGTAACCGGCAAGAACGAAAAGGTCCGCATTGCAGCCTTCCATTGCCGAAAGAAGCGCCGCTTCGTAGGACTGCTTGTCGGGATACGCGGGGTAGGCAACGACCGTTACCAGAATGCCTGCCGCCCGGGCTCGTTCGACAGCATATGCCTCCGGATTGTCCGTTATGAGTCGCACGCACTCCGCCGGAATGTACCCGTCGGCAATACGGTCGATCAACGCCTGGAAATTGGATCCACGGCCCGATGCGAGCACCGCGATGCGTTTCATCTACCTCACCCATATGCAAAAGGGCATCTTAACTATTCTCTTCAGACCCCGGCAACGGGAGAATCAGTTTGACCTCGACAATGCGCCTTCCCCGCACCTTCATCACGACGAGCCGGATACCACTCTCCGGCAGCTCCACGACCTCGCCGCGGCGGGGAAAGTGGCCCAGGCTGTCGATGAGCAGCCCGCCGATGGTTTCATAGGATTCGTCCAGCGGCAGCCTGATGCCGATCTCCTCGTTCACCCGGTCAACCCAGCTCCGGGCATCGACGATGAAGACCCCCTCCTCGATAGCCTGAACCTGCGGTTCCTCCTCGTCGAATTCGTCGAGGATCTCGCCAACCAGCTCCTCAAGCATGTCCTCGACCGTCACGATCCCGGCAAACGAGCCGTATTCATCCACCACAACGGCGAGGTGGACCTTGCGGAGCTGTAATTCGCGGAGAAGCTCGCCGATTTTTTTGCTCTCCGGTACGAAATACGCCTCGTACATCAGGTCACGGACGGTAACGCCCTTCTTTTTCGCATATACGGCCGCAAAGACATCCTTGACATTGAGAACACCGATGATGTTGTCGATCTGCTGCTCATAGACGGGAATGCGGGAAAAACCCGTTTCGTTGAATACATTGATGGACGTTTCCAGCGAACTGGAATCGGCAATCAGCACGACATCGGCACGAGGCGTCATTATTTCGCGGGTAATGGTGTCGCCGAACCGGAATACGCGGTAGAGCAGTTCATGCTCTTCCTCCTGGATCGTTCCCACTTCTTCCCCGACATCAATCCACTGCTTGATTTCGTCTTCGGTCACAACGGGATGGCCGACCCCTTCCTTGATAGAGAGGAGTTTTTTTATTCCGTCATATACCCACAGCAGCGGTGAAAGGACAACACCGAATGCAAAAATGGGCCGCGAGACGATGAGGGCGAATTTCTCGGCCATGCGTGCGGCATAGGTCTTCGGGCCGATCTCGCCGAAGACCAGCATGATGAACGTGACGATGCCCGTCGCGATCCCGACGCCGGCATCGCCGTACCGCTCGATGGCGATGGACGTGGCAAGGGCTGCAGCAGCGACATTCACGACATTATTCCCTATCAGGATAGTGATAAGGACGTGGTCGGTGTTCTTCTTTAAAGCCGCAAGCGCTCCCGCTCCGGCAAGGTTGCGCTCGAGAAGTGTCCTGACTTTTGCCTGGTTGATGGAGAGTATCGCAACTTCCGATCCTGAAAAAAACGCAGATAGGAGAATGCACGCGATAAAGAGCGCGATTTTTACGTTTTCTTCAATCATTGCATCCACGCCGCGGGGGCGGCCCTATTCTCAGATATGATCATATGCGGCGAAACAACATGATATTGTGCTGATATTTAATAAAACCAGCGTTTATTCAGAAAGCCGGGGCATTCTGGTGATTGTACGCGAGGCTTCGATCAGAAGTGGTCCCGGCAAAACCGGATGTCGCGGGAAAGAATGGCGATTTTCTCCTCGCTTGTCAGATCGGCCGGGAAGTTGCGATCTTCGAGCTCGAGCGTCAGGTTGCCGTCATACCCGTAGTCGCGAAGGATCGCAAGTACACCGGAAATATCACGGTTTCCTGCCACGGGAAGGTGCATCCTGCCGTTTTCAGCTGCCGATACATGCACATTGGCGCAGCGCTCCGTCCCGCACCGCGAGATATACTCCTCCACCTCGGCCGGCGACACGGAGAGGGCATGGGCGACATCGAGCGTATACCAGAGCCACGATTCACGTTCGAGCAGTTCCTCCATGTCCGATGGCGTGCAGAGCAGAGAGTTCACCGCCGGCTGCATGTTTTCGATTGCAATCCTGATGCCCCGGCTTTCCGGTGACGCTGCCAGACGGCTGATGAACCGGTCGAATCGTTCGTAGTCGACAGCGCTCGGTGTCCTCTTGGCCGTCCTCCTGCCAGGATGGAGCGTGACCGCCTGTGCCCCGAACGAATTGGCCATTGCCACCGAACGCAGCGCATAATCGACTGAGATCGCAGCCACATCGGGATTAATGGAGCATGGATTAAGATCCAGCACGGGCGCATGCACGGTCAGGGGGCAGAGGGAAGGGTGATCAGCAATGCACCGCTTCGCATCCCCGACCGGAAGGCCGGAAAGCCAGAAGTGAGGTGTTTCAATCCAGAATTCTATTCCCGTACATCCGGCTTCCTCGGCAAAATCAAAGATGTCGTCGATTGGGTATTCGTGGAAAAACATGCTTGACGTGGCAAACTGAACCATGGCGCTTAACAATCCTACAGGAATGATTGCAGAAAAACCATAAAAAACGAAGGGTTGCAGCATCGCCGGCACTGCCGGCTCGCCGGACGGAAACGAGCATTCATATGCATCATGCACGGTACGTTTCAGTACGATGGACTGGTTTGCACCAGCAGCGGGTGAAGCAGAGCTGACGGGGACGGTATCGCGGGTTTCGGACGTATCACGGCTCATCGCGACACTGCTTGACGATCCGCGGCTGCAGGATATCTGGATCGAGGGGGAAGTCCGCGATCTGCGCCGCCCCCCGAAAGGGCACCTCTATTTTTCCCTCTCCGAGCGGAAAGCAGGGATTACGTACACCATCAACTGTGCCATGTGGCGCACATTCGCCCGGGAACTTGCCTTTGCGCCATCCGACGGCATGCATGTCATCGCCTGGGGTTCGGTGGAGGTCTATGAGCCCCATGGAAAATATCAGGTGATTGTCCGCGATCTCCGCCCGGCAGGGGCAGGGGAAAAACACCTGCTCGTAGAACAGTGGAAAGAAATGCTCACCCGCGAAGGGCTCTTCGATACGGCCCGGAAACGGCCGCTCCCACGGTTCCCGAAAACCGTAGGGGTGGTCACGTCGGCATCGGGTGCCGCCCGGCACGACATTGAGCAGGTGATCGCCCGCCGGTTTCCCGTGGCAATACTGCTCTCGCCGGCAACGGTCCAGGGCGAGAACGCCCCGCGGGAGATTGCATCCGCACTGCGGCGGCTTGACGGCAGGGCCGATGTGATCATCGTGGGGAGAGGCGGCGGCAGTTTTGAAGAGCTGTTCGCCTTCAACCACCCCGATGTCGTCCGTGCTGTTGCCGCCTGCACGACGCCCGTGGTAAGTGCTGTCGGCCATGAAACCGACACGACGCTGTGCGATTTCGCCGCGGACGTCCGGGCGCCGACGCCATCTGCGGCTGCCGAACTTGTTGTGCCGGACAGGAGGGAGCTGCAGACGGAACTGAACCATATTCGCGGGCAGATGCAGGCGGGGTGGGCAAAGAAGGCCGATCATGCCGGCCACCTGCTCGAAGATATCCGCTTGCGCATCGCGCCCCGCCGGTTCCGGCGGCGCATCAACACCGAACTGCAGTCGCTTGCGGAGACTGCCGAACGCCTGGAACGGGCAATCAGGAACAGAACGGAACGCGAAAGGCTTGTACTCGGCCATTTGCGGGCGAAAATTGAGGCCAACAGCCCCTTCGGGCCACTAAAGCGCGGGTATGCGCTGGTCACGAAATCAGGGGCTCCGGTGGTAAGCGCATGCGAACTGCTGCCCGGCGACGAGGTCCGCATACGCATGGCCGACGGCACCGCCGGCGCCCGGATTCTGGAGGTGGATCATGACAGGTGATTATGAAAAACGAATGCAGGAACTGAAAGAAATCGTACGAAAGATCGAAGACGGATCCGTCGGCATCGACGAAACAATCGCCCTGTACGAGAAGGGAACCCGCCTTATCCGCGAATGCGAACGGCTGCTTGAAGAAGCGGAGCTTACGATTTCCCGCCTTGAGCAGGAATAGCGACAGCCATTTCCACCTGCATGGCCGCGCCCTCCTGAAGGAGGCGGATGATGCGGCGGGGAAAGGAGAGCGCGGTCTGATCTGCACAAATCCCCACCGTCCTGCCGCACACAAAGGAACTCCGCCGCCACACCAGATCGGTGGGATGATCCAGCGTCATCCTGCCGCTCCCCTGTGCCGTTACCGTGAATGTTTCCGTGCCAACGGAGAAGCGCGTGACAAGGCGGGCGTCATCGCGTGCAAGCAGCTCCTTGAATGCGTCGGGCAGGCCTGCGGCCCCCGTATTCGCGGCCACCCCAAGAATACAGGAACCTGCAGGCGTGCAGAACGGCTCTGCGGTGATTTCAAACGTCGTTTTATGGGTTCCGCTGACGTTGGCGTGACCGCGGCAGGTGACGCTCTCCCGTATTTCCATAGAGTACTGTTGGCGCATGATCCGCATAAACCCGTCTGACGCCCGTCCGGCAGGTATTATCATGTAGTCGCATGGCCAATGTATAGAGCAATGAAAACGGAGAGCTCCTGTCCCGTATGCAGGGACGAGACCGCACATGACATTCTCAAAGAGGGGACCGACGTTGTCGTCCGCTGTACGGTCTGCGGCACCGTTCACCGGATTCCACGGCCGAAAGAGCCGAAAACGCTGGTCGTCAAGGCCATCGTGAGCCATGAACAGGAATCGCATGTGTGCAGTGTGGAGCTCGAGGAGAACGAGCGCTGTGCTGTCGGAGATATGCTGGTTGCGGAGTGCGGCGAGGAGGTCATGGGCGTTGAAGTGACCGCCATTGAGCGCAGCGGGGTGCGTGTGCAGAAAGCGGTCGCAGAAGAGATCGAAACGCTCTGGACACGCCTTGTCGAACAGGTCGTGGTGAAGGCATCGGTGCACGACGGGCGCAGGACCATCCCCGTCTATGTCGCATCGGCGGGCGAGACCGACTTTGTTATCGGCGAACTGTACCAGGCAGGCAGCATCCGGTTCCGCATCACCCGCATCAAACTGCGCGACGGGGCACTGATGAAAAAAGAGGGCTGGAAAGCATATGCCCGTAAAATCAAGCGGATCTACGGGATCCGTTCCTGAATAAGTATTATATGCCGGCTTCCCGTATCGCAGCCTCAAGCTCTTCGCGATGAACAACCCGTTCAAACCGCTTCACTTCTTTTTCCCCGTCGAAAATAACAATCGTCGGCGTCACGTGCAGACCGTATTTCCCGATATATTCCCGGTTTTTCAGGACATCGATCTCCTTGATCTCAATACCGAGCGCACTGCTGACCTCACGATTGATAGGAGCCTGCTCTTCGCAGCCCATGCACCCTTCCTGGTTAAAACAGACAACTCTCACGGGCATAGATGAAAAAAGGGAGTCCGGATATAAATATGCTCCCGTCGGATCACGCGTCAGCCCGCAAGCTCATTGAGCACGATATCGACCGAGGTATACCCGTACCGTATCAGGATCTCGTCCGCTGTCTTGTCCACGACCTTCGTCATCCGTATCGGTACTTCGGGCGTGGTATTGTCGACAGGGATGATGGGCGTTGTCGAAAATCCGAGCGGCACCCACTCCCCTGCCTGAACCGAACTGAAGTTCCCGCCGAATTTCTCGAACTGCTCGGCGGTGAGGCTCCAGACCGGCTCTTCATCGTATGAAAACGGCACACGTTTGCGGTCGTTGACCCGCATCCCCTCACAGGCGTTCGCCATCGTCGAAAGTTCCCGGGAGAGGAGGGCGAAGCTTCCCACCGGGTAATACTGCGATCCATCGGTAATATAGAGATCCACGGGCATGATCTCCTCGGTGATGGTTCCGCCGACTTCCAGCTGCAGCGGCGGGGTCACCAGCACGCCCTCGCCTGCTTCGATCGCCTCGCGGACCACCTGCTGGTTCGAGGTCAGCACGGCCACGCCCGTTTCGTCGCGGAGCGTAAAATCGATGCTTGCGACATTTCCCGCCTGTGCGGTTTTAAACACCGAAAAAAAACCCATATTCAACGTGAAGCCGACGACGCAGACGAAGAGGATGATAAGTGCGCCGGCCTTCATGAAATCCGGCTTCTGATCGGATTTCTTGCTTTTCCCCTGCGGTTTCATGACTATACTATTCACACGCTCTTGCTCATAAAGTTGTATTATGCGGCCCACGGACAGCTGGGGAAGGATACCCTGACGCCCCTGTGCGTCCCTGGCGGCGAACGCGGCGTGGCCGAACCCAAAGAGATACCCATATATAATGGCGATACTAACTTCAGGTTACGTCCGGCCCGCCGGATGCCTGCAAGAAAAGGAGGACTCAAAAAATGGTATCACACCGCAGATACCGGTTTCACACCCTGTGGAATGATTTTGACGATATGATGGCGGAAATGGAGGACCGGTTTGCCTCCATGCTCTCCGGGGCAAGCCTTCTCCCGGAGCGCGTTGCACGCGGAGGCCTTCCGGCACTGCCGTCATTTGGAAGCGATATCAGGATCGACGTCCGCGACCATGAAGATGAAGTGATTGTCGTGGTCGACCTGCCCGGGGTCGAGAAAGAAGATCTCAGGGTGAGGCTCATGGACCCGGCAACACTGCTCGTGTCATGCGAACGGAAAATGGAAAAAGAAGAGGAGAAAGAGGGCTACTACCTGCGTGAGCGAAAGTACGGTTCGATGAGCCGGAGCGTGCCGCTCCCTTCATCCGTCACCGAGGAGGGTACCGCTGCCACGTTCAAAAACGGCGTCCTTGAAGTACGCCTCAAAAAAGTCGTGGAGGAGAAAGGCCGGGAGATCACTATCGAATAACCGTAAATCCCAAAAATTCGCTCTATTTTACAATGAAAAAGTCACATCGGCGTTTTTTTGACCGAACCCTTCAAGTGCTCGCAGCGCCTACACTGTTTCCAATGGACAAGAAAAAGGTCAAGGATTACATGACCTACGACGTCATCACGGTCGACGCCGAAGGAACGGCGAAGGACGTCATCGAAACCATTAAAAAAACCCAGCACGACGGTTTTCCGGTTGTTGACGGAAAAATTGTGGTAGGGTACATCTCGGCCCGGGATCTCCTTTTCTGCCATCCCACGACACCGACGAACCGGATCATGTCCCGCCACCTGATCGTGGCCGATCCCGAGATGAGCATCAACGATGCAGCACGGGTCATCTTCCGTTCCGGCATCCACAAACTGCCGGTGGTCAACGAGCAGAACGTGCTGCTGGGCATCATATCGAATGCGGACGTCATCCGTTCGCAGATCGAGCATGTATCCCCCGAAAAAGTATTCAAATTCATGGAAACCCTGAAAAAACTCCATGGCGTCGAGCCTCGCCTGAAACGGGGATGCGTCGCCATCAAGGAGCTCCTTCCGACGCAGGCAAAAATCTACGAGGATGAACTCGAAGGAAGGATGTACGAGATAAAAAAGGGCCTCGCCGAGCCGCTCATCGTCGTCAAGCGCCCGGGGCGTTTCATTCTTGTCGACGGCCATCACCGGACGGTCGCCGCAAAACGGCTCGGCTTTAAGATGCTCGACGCGTATATTATCGAAATTGACGAGGATATCGAGCTCGGGATGGAAAAAACCGCAAAAGCGCTGAACCTCAGGACGCTCGACGACATCAAGGTGCTCGATTATGCCCGGCACCCCCTTGTCGCCCTGACCCACCGGCTCGTCCGTCACGGATAATTTTTTTACGAGCCCGAATGGCTCGTTTCGTATGCAGGATTGAGGATGTGCTCTTTGACGACGGCACCTTCCTCGGTTTCCGCCTCGGGCCAGATGCGGGTCCCCGAGTGAACCACGCCCCGTGGTTTTACGGTTGCCCTCGGCCCGATCACGGTGTCATTTTCGATACTGCACCCGTTTCCGATATAGGCATCATTGTCGATGATGCTGCCGGAGACCGTTGATCCAATGCCGATATGAACGCCGTTGTATACCGACGACGAAAAGATCTTGGCATCGTGCCGGATAACACAGAAATCCCCGATGCTCGTATAGGGGCCGACAAGCACATTCTCCTCGATGACCGTCCCCGCTCCGATGGAAACCGGGCCGATGACACGGGAATTTCTGCCGATGGTAATGGAGCTGCCGAGCTGAACCGGACCGACAATTTTTGCTCCTTTGACCGTAAAATCGCCACTGATACTGGTATAGGCAAGTTCCTGCAGCTTCCATCGTTCAGCCTGCCGGAGCGATCGGGGACTGCCCACATCGGACCAGTGCCCGCGTGCGAGCCAGCCTTTCAATGCATGTCCGGCCTCGAGCAGGAGCGGGAAGAGGTCCTTGGCAAAATCGAATTGCGTTTGCGGCGGGATATAGTCAAATATCCCCGGATCGCAGACGTACATCCCGGTGCTGGCAAGGTTGCTGAAGATTTCGCCGGGAGCGGGCTTTTCCTTGAACCGTTTGATCTGGTAATTGACATCGATCTCGGCAATCCCGTATTCGCCCGGGTCGTCGATGCTTACCAGCCCGATGGACACCGTGGCACCGCGGCGGATATGGTCCCGGTAGAACGCCAGCAGATCGATATTCGTGATATGATCCCCGCCGACCACGAGAAACGGGCTGTTCCCGAGGTACTGCTGGGCGTTTTTGACGCTGCCGGCGGTGCCGAGCTTGATTGCTTCATGCACATAGGTGATATTGACCCCGAAGAGCGAACCGTCGCCGAGCGCCTCCTCTATCGCTTCCCCTTTATAGCCGATCGTTAAGATCACGTCGGTGAACCCGAGGTTCGAAAGATGGGAGACAAGGTGCTGAAGCGACGGCCGGTTCACGATCGGGATGCAGGGCTTGGGGCGTTCAAAGGTGAGGGGCCGCAGACGGGTGCCTTCACCGCCGCACATGATGCACACCTTCATAGAACACAGTGGAGCCGCTTCCCTCTTAACAATGTTTGTTTCTGCCGTTCTGCCGCTGCCGGTACTTTCAAGACCCCGTGCATCGTAGAAAAGTAAGAAGGCAGATGGCGGAATTCGAATGCACGCAATGCGGGCGATGCTGCATGGGGATGGGGCGCTATGTCACGGTGGAACAGCGCCTTCCCGGCAGCCGGGTGTACGGACGCCATGCGCTTGGCAAAGAAACCTTTTTTGCGACCATAAAAAGGGAATTCCGCGAGAAATTCGACGAAGACACGGATGACGGGGACAGAAGCGGCTGGTGTCCGTTCCTTGCACGATCCGCAGGAACTGCGTCGTTCGTATGCATCATCCATCATGAACGCCCCCGGTTCTGCCGCAGGTACCGGTGCTGTGTCATGCGGATAACCGGTCCTGACGGCAGGGCGGCGGGAACCGTGAAAGGGCGCCGTGACCTTGTCGCCTCCGATCCCGGGCTTCGGGACCTGTGGGAACGCACCATAACACCGCTCTTTATCGCTGAAGAGCGCGAATGGCTTTCGGAAGTCAAATCACGCCTCATTGCAGCCGGGTACGGGGTGACCGTGTATGACTGACAAAAGGCGCCGTGTGCTGCCGGTGTCAGAAGGGACGGTGCAATGCACTCCCCTGCGCCGTGAAGAGATTGAAAAATGCCGTTTCTGTGTTCACTCAACCGGATTTTTCCAGGGGGATCGCCGGACCGCGTCGCCTGCACGCGCATACTGTGCCATGCAGAGGACGACGACAAACGTGGTGTATACGGAGGTGACCGCCGTGGAATGCGACGATCTCCGCGGCGAGGGTTTTCGCAGCATGATGAATGTCATCAGCTGACCTATCGAAACCGTTACATTTTCCAGATTTCCCACCAGCGTTTCGCCTGATAGGGGGTCCCGCGGGCTTCGTTGACGACATCATTCTCGATGATATGGTGCACCAGCCTCATCTCATTCTGCAGGTCCGCAACACGTTCCCGGACTTCACCGAGTTCCCGGTGAAGCTGGGTGAACTCCTCGAACGAACGCTTCGGTTTCGTATCGACAATCCCTCCATGCTCCATATGTGCGATTCCGGCTTCGATAAGTTCGAGAATGGCCTTCTCACGTTTCACGGATCGTTTCTTTGCATAGATGTCGATCATCTCGACGACATCAGAATCCAGGGTGAATGATAACCGCATTGCCATTTTATCGCTCCTCCTGTCGTTTTACCGCCCCACGTTGCGGGCGAGGCACCGGGATGCCAGATACTGCATATCGACATTGGCATCATAATGATCCGCAAGCGCATCGTAATGCTGCGGGGCACCGCCCTGCATCCCCGGGCTGAAATGGCCTGAATCCCGGTCCACGCCGGTAAAATCAAGCCCCTTCTGCCCATAAAGGTAGCCGAGCAGGGCATCTGCCGCACCGGCATTGAGAAACAGGCCGTGCAGATACGTGCCGAAGACCAGGCCGTCCTCCGAGGCCGCTCCGTCCCGATCAAACGCGGCTCTGGCCCCGTCCATGCAGGTCTCGCCCATATGGATCTCGTATCCCGTTACCTCGCCCATCGCCGAAAGGATCGGACCGACCGGCCGCGCCCGGGTCGTGACCTGCACGGTCGTTTTCCGGTATGCATCAAAGGTTGTCGTCACCTCCAGCAGCCCCAGACCGCTGCTGACGCCCCCTTCCGAAGACTCGATGCCGGCAGCATCATGGATCTCGGTTCCGAGCATCTGGAATCCCCCGCAGATGCCGATGACCGGTATGCCCCGCTCCCGGGCACGGCGTATCTCGCGATCCGTTCCCGACTGCCTCAGCGTCCGGAGGTCATCGATGGTGTTCTTCGTTCCCGGGATGATGATGCAATCGAACCCGTCAAGCCGGCTGCCCGGCTGCACGTACTCGACCGACGCGTGCCGTTCGAGCAGTTCGAAATCGGTGAAATTCGATATGCGGGGAAGGCGGATGACCGCGATGCGGACCACCGCGTCCTGCCGCTTTTTGTCCCCCAGGGAAAGCGAGTCCTCACTCGGAAGGGGGATGTCGGAAAACGGAATGACGCCGAGAACAGGCACGCCCGTTTCCTTCTCGATAATCCGCATCCCGTCATCGAACAGGGCGGGATCGCCCCGGAACTTGTTGACGATGAATCCCACGACCAGCGGCCGGATATCGTCCGGGAGCAGCCGGTATGTTCCGATAAGCTGGGCAAAGATCCCTCCCCGTTCGATGTCGCCCACGATGACGATCGGCAGTTTCAGCTCCCGTGCAAGCAGGATATTGGCGATATCGCGATCATACAGGTTCAGTTCCGCTGCACCCCCCGCCCCTTCGACGATTATCGTGCCGTATTGCTTTTCAAGCCGCATATACGCTTCAGCGACTTTGGCCAGCAGGGCGCCCGTTTCCCGATAATATTCCCCGATCACCACATCCTTGTAGGGTTTCCCGAGAAGCACAATCTGTGACGTCCGGTCGCCTTTCGGTTTGAGAAGAACCGGGTTCATGTCGGCGCAGGGCTCCAGCCGTGCAGCATATGCCTGCATCGCCTGGGCGATTCCTATTTCACTCCCGTCCGCGGTGACAAAGGAATTCAGGCTCATATTCTGGGATTTGAACGGTGCGACCTGAATATTGCGGTTCGCCAGCCACCGGCAGATTGCCGCGACCGTCACGCTTTTTCCGACATGTGAAGCCGTTCCCAGAACCATCAGCGACATGCTTACCAGTACTTCTATGCGTGATCTTTTAATAAAGGGCGATGATACACAACGAATACATGCCTCTCTCCGTACCTGCCCGCCTGCTTCTCTCGGAGCGCTATCTGCTGCCGGGCGAGCCCTCCGGCCACCTCTTCTGCCGGGTGGCGGAGGCGCTGGCCCATGATTCCGGCCGGCGGGACTTCCGGTACGTCATGGAGGAACTGCTTTTCCTGCCCAATTCACCGACCCTGATGAATGCCGGCGTGCCGAACGGCCAGCTTTCCGCATGTTTCGTGCTGCCGATCCGGGACTCGATCGACAGCATCTTCACATCACTCGCCCATATGGCAAGAATTCACCAGAGCGGCGGCGGCACGGGATTTTCATTTTCCCGTATCCGGCCCCGGGGCGACCTTGCCGATGAAACGGGCGGGATTGCCTCGGGCCCCGTCTCGTTCATTCGCGTCTTCGATGCCGCAACAAATGCCGTCCGGCAGGGAGGGAAACGGCGGGGTGCCAACATGGGGGTGCTTGCCAGCTCGCACCCCGACATCCTCGAATTTATCGGGTGCAAAAAAGAGGGCGGCCTTGAGAATTTCAACCTGTCGGTAGGATTCGATGCGGAATTTTTCCGCTCCCTTGCGGGAGGGCGCCACTATGCCCTGAAAAATCCACGTAACGGCGAGATTACGGAAGAATTGGAGCCGAAAGATCTCTGGAATGCGGTTGCCGCCGCATCATGGGCATCGGGCGATCCGGGCATACTTTTCCTTGATGAAATCAACAGCAAAAACACGCTGCCCGGATACGACACCTTCGAAGCGACGAATCCATGCGGCGAACAGCCCCTTTTCCCGTATGAAAGCTGCAATCTGGGAAGCGTCAATCTTGCCAGATGCCTGTCCAAAGGCGACATCGACACGGATCTTCTCCGGTATGTCGTGCGCACAGGAGTCCGCCTCCTTGACGCCGTCATCGATGTCAACGTCTTCCCGCTGGATGCCATACGCGATCGCACAAGAGAGACCCGCAAGATCGGGCTGGGTATCATGGGGCTTGCAGATCTCTTCATCAGCCTCGGCATCCCGTATGAATCGCCCGAAGCGCTCAGGCTGGCAGAGCGGCTGATGGCGTTCGTCCAGCAGGAGGCGCGGGCCATGTCGGCAGAGCTGGGCGAATGGAAGGGCTCCTTCCCGGCAGTTTCGCAGAGCATTTTTTCAGGCGAAATGCGGAATGCAACCGTAACGACGGTTGCGCCGACGGGATCGCTGCATATCATCGCGGGCACCAGCAGCGGCATCGAACCCCTCTTCGCACTTGCATACCGCCGCACGATTGGCGGCAGTCCCGTCGAATTCTTCCATCCCGCCGTATGCGAGGCATTACAGCCCCACGCCGCTTCGCTTCCCGCAGATCTTGAGGGGGAGATTCGCCGCACGGGCACTATCCAGCACCTCAGCCTTCCGGACGACGTTAAGGACCTGTTCAGGACGGCAGCGGAGATTTCGCCGGCGCATCATGTCCGGATGCAGGCTGCCATCCAGCGCCATGTCGACAATGCGGTTTCGAAAACGATCAACCTCCCGGAATCGGCTTCGGTTGAGCTGGCCTGCAAGGGGATTACCGTCTATCGCAACAACAGTAAAGACTCTCAGGTGCTTCGCCAGGGGTGTGATATCTGCAATATAAACCGCTGATCATGCCAACAAATATATAACGTCAACTTGAAGGTACATGGTAATGAACGGAGGTATCTGTCCAAAGTGTGGACTGCCGAAAGAGCTCTGTATATGCGAAGAAGTTGCAAAAGAACAGCAGCGGATCAATGTCAAGATAAACAAGCGGCGCTACGGCAAAGAGGTTACCGTCATCGAAGGCCTTGACCCGTATGAAATCGATCTGGAAGAACTCCAGAAATTCCTGAAAGGAAAACTCGCCTGCGGCGGAACCGTGAAAGGCAGTTCGATTGAACTGCAGGGGAACCACCGCGATCGCGTAAAAAAACTCCTCTCGGAAAAGGGGTATAAATTGGATAATATCAACTGATTGCGTCGGCCTGCCGTGTCCTGCCATGGCGGCACAACTCTTTTTTTAGGTTATTCCGGAGCGATGGCCAGCCCTGGCGATCCGCCGCATCCGTGCCGGCGCCGCTCCTCCGATACTGCGAAATACCAAAAAAGAGGGGGCGGTCGGGATCAGATGAAGAACCGGAATGCAATCCATGCAAGGACGAGCATGACGACTGAATATTTCAGTCCGGCAATCGCACTTCCCTCACCCATCTGCCCCGCAACGAGGCCGGAGAAGAATCCCTGGATCATCGCGGCATGGGAAAAGAGCCTCGTATAAAAGAACATGTCGATGGTCGCCCCGAAGGCAGTCGCCCCCGCACTGCCCGTTGCTGCGACCGCGGCGCCCGCTTCGGCCATCGTTTTCAGGAATGTCCCCGTCATCACCGCGATGACGAAAAGGAACACAAAGAACGAGACGATCACGATAATGACGTAAATGAGCATATTGTTGCGCCGCTCGGTATCGAGATTGACGAACTCGTAACTGTCGACGGCCGCGGCACGAAGCACTTCGCTGACATCGCCGCCGGCTTTGCTTGCCTTGGCGATCAGATCGACGCTCCGCTCCGCAAGGGGGGTTGCGAGCCTCGTTCCGAAACGGTAAATTGCTTCGACAAACGGCACGTTCCACGACATTTCAGCGTCGAGTTTGCGGATATAGGGGGTGAGATCGCCATACTCGCCCTCGGCCACCACATGGATGGCATTGGGCAGCGTCATGCCGCTCTCGTTCATGCCCGCCACGTCCCTGAAAAAGTTCGGGAGCGAGTCTTCAAGATTCCGCTGCCGCCGGCTCCACCGCAGATCGAGGAACGCGAGCGGAACTGTCGCGACCAGCACGGCAATGATGAATATGTCATCCAGCAGCGTCGATGTAAAGAGGATGCCGATGCCGTACTGGGTCACCAGGAAGAAGAATCCGACGATAAGAATGACAAACGCAATCGGCAGCGTCAGAATCAGACTGTTGACGGGCTTTTCGGTGAGCACTTCGACAGGATGTGTTTTTAAGCGGTTGACGCCGATACGGGTTTTCCGCTGGTAGTCGATCTTGTCGAATATATGGCGCTGCTCCCGCTCGAACTGGTTGAGGGCGACCTCCGTCACATCCTGCCGCCGGAATACCGAGCGATTCAGGAAATCATCAATGATCTGGCGTATCTGCATCTCACACCTCCGGCGTCATCGAACTAATCAGAATGACGAACATGAAACTGCCGAACGGGATGATCGCGTAGATGACGGCATAGAGAAAGAGCGGATCCGATTCACCGGATATCGTCGACATGATCGACTGAAGGATGATCAGGAACAGCGTGCCCGCAACCAGTGCGGTCACATAACTCTCCGCAATCAGGCCGAGTGTCTCAAGGAACGTCTTCTGCATCTGGCGGTTTTCCAGGGCGTACTGCTGGGCTTTGGTGCGAAAATACTCCGTAAGATTGCTGCCGCTCGAAATACTTGCCATGGCGCCCTGCAAAAAGTCCTTCATGCGCATGGACGGGGTGTAAACCCCGCCGATGCGAAGCGCATCAATCAGGTCCTTTCCAAAGATGTCAATTTCCCGGGCGATGTATCGTGCTTCGACCGCACTCTCGCCATAGATGCTGCTTTCGCCCAGCAGCCTGAAGACCTCCGCAGGCGTGATCCCTGCCGTCGACATGGCAGTGACGTAATTGATGGCATACGGCAGCGTGGCATCGATGTTCCTCCGCCGCTCCCCCGCAAGGATCCCCGGATAGACCAGATAAATGACATAGGTGATGCCGCCGAAGATCGCAAGCGAGAAAAGGACGATGACAATCGTCCCGAAGAGCAGGCGAAATTCAGAGAGTGCAACGATGAATTCCGGAAGCGTTCCCTGGTATCTGATCATCTCCGGCACCCTGAGGGCATAGGAGAAGATGCCGATGAAGAATGCGGCAACGAGGCCGACGATGCCGGATGTGACATACGCCGTCGAAAGGTACGCCTCGAAGGGTACCTTCATGCGTGCCCCCATCATGTCGTTGCGGAGGTGGAGATAATTCCCCCGCTTCGCCTTCATGCGATTCCCGATCAGATTGAAGCAGAACCTCTCGTAACTATTCATACAGGTCACCCCGTACAATATCCATGACCGCTTCCGGGTCGCGGTAATAGGAGATCAGGACCTTCGCTACATCCTTATAGTGGCGCAGTTTCTTGATTCTCATCCATTCGAGGATTTCCTGCCGGCGTTTCAGCTCTTCACGCATCCGGGCCTCGCTCCAGCCGCGCTCCTCCATGATCTCCTCAAGAATATAGGATTTGCCGGAATAGCGGATCTCATCGGTCGCCGGATGCCACTTGAACACCTCGTTGGTGATGAGTTCGTTGGTCCTCGGATCGATGTCGAGGATTTCAATCAGCTGCTTGTTCCGGCGTATCCGCTGCCCGCCTATCCGTGCCTGTACCTGGACACTCACGAGGTCGAGGGCATTGAGCATGTTGCGCGGGACGTTCAGCGGAGGATTTTCGAGACGGTGAACGGCACTCGATACCGAATCTGCGTGCATGGTGGCATAGGTGACGTGGCCGGTGCTCATTGCCTGGAAGAGGGTCAGCGCCTCCTGGCCTCGCACCTCACCGACAAGGATGTATTCCGGACGCTGCCGCAGTGCCGCACGCAGCAGTTCGTACATGTCGATCGAACCCTTGCCCGCGGAATCGAACGATTCGCGGGTGACGCTCGGGATCCAGTTGGGGTGCGGAAGCTTGAGTTCACGTGTATCCTCAAGGGTTACGATCTTTGCGAGCGGCGGGATAAACAGGGAGATGGCGTTGAGCGACGTCGTCTTCCCGGATGCCGTACCGCCGCAGAAGATGCATGATTTTCCGTTTTCCACGGCAAGCCAGATGAATGCGATGGAGAGCGGCGAGAATGTGGACCATTCGATGAGATCCGTCGGCGTGATCGGTTCATCGCGGAATTTACGGATGGTAAAGGTGGAGCCGTGAGCGGTGACCTCCTGCCCGAGCGTCATCTGGATACGGGAACCGTCGCTCATGGTCGCATCGAGCATCGGCTCGGCAATGGAGATGTACTTCCCTGCCCGCTGGGCGAGTTTGGTCACGAACGAGTCCAGTGCATTTGCATCGGTATACTTCAGCGTTGTCTGGATCGATTCGTAGCTGGTATGATAGATGAAAATGGGAGTGTTCAATCCGTCGCAGGAGATATCCTCGATATATTTGTCGTGCATCACCGGATCGATCAGCCCGTCGCCGAGGAACTCCTTTTCGATATTGTACAGGACCTTCTCCCTGCTTGCCGGGGTGAGTTTGATGCCGTAATCGAGGATGATCTCGTCGATTGCGTTCCGCAGAGCCTTTTTGGCCGCATCCCGCGTCATGTCCTTGGTATTGACGTCAAGCGTCTCGAAGAGGCGCTGCTGCAGCTCGACCAGCAGTTCTTTTTCCGCATCGGAGAGTTCGGGTTCGATGACGGAGTAGAGGTAGGTGTGGTTGGTATTGTCGTAGATGATCCGGACGTACGCGTAGGGTTCGTTGACGGGATAGAGTTCGACTTCCTCCTGTCCTGCTGCCGGCACGAACGACAGATCGACCATGGGCCCGTGAATCGACGGCTGATACTCCACGATCTTGCCGCGGTGTTTCGAAAATCCGGTAAGACCGCGGAGGAAGCCGAGCCGGCCTTTTTCTCCCGGTTCCTCGCCGGCTGCCTCGATCCCGCCGAGGGGGGACGCTTCGATGTCGCCTGCGGGCAGCACCGGTTTCCAGATTTCATCGATCTCCGAGAGAACGCTGCCTTTGTCAACAAGATCGAAGGCGCTCGAACTTGCAAGGTGAAGGTCTTCAACTTCGAATGTCGCACCCTTGGGCAGGATCATATTGGTGTAATCATCGATGTCGTCGACGGTCACCACCCCTTCGCTGACCTCATTGTCACCGCCGCCCGACCACTGCGTTCGCTGCGCCTGTGCGGAAGCGGCTGTCGGGGGGGCGGTTTCGGCCGGCGGCAGGTCAATCTCCACCGGCTCTCCGGTCGTCGGGGTATATGGCGTGATGTCATCGATCACTTCATCATGGGAGCGGATCAGGTCATCGATGAGTGAACGGAACGTCGCCTCATCCTCACCGGCTCCTCCTCCTGCAGGCGGCGCGGATGGGGCAGACGGGGGCAGGATTACCGGCTCCGCTTCGGCTTTTTGGGGAGGTGCCGGTTCTGTCCCGGGCACGGCGCCGTGCACGGCTGCAGGCCCTGCCGCCGGGGCCTCCCGGCTTTCCGCATCCTCAAAACGCTTCATGCGCTGGATGAGCCCTCCGAGCCTCAGCCTGGCCTCATCATCCTCGCCGGCCCCGGAAGCGGGTGCCTCCGCAGGAGCCTGGCCTCCGGATTTGGGGCCGCTGATCATCACATCCCATGAGACATCTTCAGCCGCTTTTACCGGCGCCTCAGGTTTTTTCTCCTCGGGCTTTTTCTCTTCGCTTTGCCTGATTTTTTTGATGATGTCGCTCAGTTTGCTTTTTTCACTCATGATCCGCTTCCCCCCCTATATCGATAACCGATTCTGAATATCGCTCCTGGAAATCCACGATAAAGCGGTATATCGACTGTGATCGGTCTTCAATAATACAGTCGTAGGTCCCGTTTACCAGTTTGAAACAGACTTTCCCATCGATGGC
>JAAEEQ010000131.1 GCA_013415665.1 Methanomicrobiales archaeon | reverse complement strand
GATGGAGTGGATCCGGGGCTATGGGATGGAAATATTACCGAAGGATGCGTAGCAAGCGTCCTCTGGGATATCTTTGATTCTGGTTTTGATAATGATGATAATATCGACAACCAATTCAATAAAACTTGGAAAATTATGACAGAATACAATCCTGACGACATCGACCAGTTTTATTCTTACTGGGAATTAGAATATGGCGATGGCGATATTGTTGATCTGTCAGAAATATATTGCCACTATATGATCTACAAAGCAGGACTGATCTTCATACAAAGTACGCCCTCCTCTGCGGATATTTACCTTGATGGGGTATATGAAGGTAAAACGGGTATACCGATTATAAATATTCCAGCTGGATATCATCTGCTGGAAGTGAAACTGGATGGATATAGTACATATTCTGAGATTATCGATATCAACACGGATGACGAACTGGATCGAACGGTGTCACTACTACCTTTGACAGGTTCCGTCTCGATCACCTCCAATCCCACCGGTGCGAGCGTCTCCATCGACGGTGTCGATCGGGGCGTGACACCGCTGACCATATCCGGGATTTCCGAGGGGACACATAGCCTTAGCATCTCCAAATCAGGGTACGAGGAGCATACGGAAATCTTGACGGTCGTTGTCGGGCAGACAACCGAGGTCAATGTGTCACTCACTGTGGTTGGCGTCATACCCTTCCCGGGCACCACCAGCCCGCCGCTGGATCTCGACCAGGACGGCCTCTATGAGGACGTGAATGGCGACGGTGTGTTCAGTTTCGGCGATATCCGGACGTTCTTCGAAAACTACGACGTCTGGATTCCTGCCAACGAACCGGTGGCGTGTTTTGACTTTGATCATAATTCCGTGATAGGATTCGGTGATGTGCGCGCACTGTTCCTTGAATGGGGAAGCTAGAAAGGCGAATGGTGTGCAGTAGCACACCTCTTCGGTTTATTTTGTTCATCTCTTATAAGCGGACAACATCTTTTCGTGATGCCGGCTGCCTGAGTTGCACATGCCGATAGTTCTTGTATTGCATACGAACTTCTCGGAGGGAACGTACCTGCTCTGCACCACGCGGTGCAGGTTTCCGCTTCATCGGCAGGACAGGAGCGCAAATCTTTCGTATCGATAAATATGAGCATGAAAGGTGCGATGTGCACCCATGAAAAAGACGCCCCCAACAGGACTCGAACCTGTGACATTCTGGTTAACAGCCAGACACTCTACCAACTGAGTTATGGAGGCAGGCAGATTGCCTACAAATATCGGTGCTGTGTCTATTAAAGTCTATTGATTCCGGATTCTTTTTCGGGCCCGAACACCCCTGCTTACGGTTCGCCTGCCGGATCAGGACGTTCCGCAGCGCCGGTTTTCATCTGCTTAAGGAGTGCGATCAGGTCGTCGATCTCGGCATCGAGCCCCCGGAGCACGGCATGCGCCTCGGGCGTCGCGCGGGCCCCCGCGGGCGTCGCCCGGATATAGCCCTGCTGCTCGAGCACCCGGAGCGAGTACCGGACGCGGTGGTACGGGAGCCCGAGCACCTCGGCGAGCTTCATGATGCCGATCGGTTCGTGGGCGACGACCACCCTGACCACTTCAAGGTGCCTGCCGATGAGTTCTATCTCGGGTTTTAATTTTTCCAGCATGATTCAACCGCCCTGTTCAACCTGCTGCGCGGACAGCCACGCCTTGTCCCGTTCATACGCCTTTTTGAAATACACGGTAAGCAGGACTGCCGCGATCAGCAGTGCCGCTGCCACGGGGATATTGTAGCCCTTGAGCAGGAAGTACGCAACGATCGCCCCGGCGTACATGAGCACGAGGACGTTGAGGACCAGGGTAAGCTTGACGAATTTGAGTTTGAACTCCTGGTAGGTCGCCGCATCCATCACTCATACTTCATTGCCGTGATAAAAGTACTTGTGGTTTGATGCTCTATGAGTGAGTGGATGGACGCACTGGATGCCGCCTGCGCCGCAGCAGGTGCCGGGGCCTACGTGATGTTCGCCTCCTCGGAGGAGGCCGACCTCCGGTACCTGACCGGCTTTACGATACACGACCCTGTCGTCTTTATAAAAAAAAGAAACGAGCCGCCCCTGCTCATCGTCCCCCAGATGGAATATGCCCGGGCCGTTGCCGAGTCGTCCTGCTCGGTCATGACCCGGGCGGATGCCGGGTATTTCGAGATTGCAAAGGAGGAGCCGGACCGGTGGCGGGCGCTCGCCGCGATGATCGCACGGGTCGCGGGGGACTCGTATCTCCTGCCGGCTTCGACGCCCTTTGCGCTCGGGCAGGCGCTTGCCGCTGCCGGGGCCGTTCACCTCGACAGCGGGACGGTTGCCGGGATGCGCTCCATAAAACGGCCCGACGAGATTGCCGCCATCCGCGAGGTCCAGCGCCGGACCGAAGCCGCCATGGCCCTCGCCGTCGGGATGATAGCACGGGCCGGGGTGCGGGACGGCGTGCTTATGGCCGGCGATGAAACGCCGCTTACCTCCGCCGCCGTCCGGCAGGAGATGCATATCGCGCTGTTGCGTTCGGGTTGCCGGGCTGCCGATACGATCATCTCCTGCGGGGAGGAGAGCGCCATGCCGCACCGCACCGGGGATGGCCCGCTCCTCGCGGGGCAGCCGATCGTCATCGACGTCTTCCCCCGGAGCGAAAAAACGGGCTATTACGCCGACATGTCCCGAACGGTCGTCAAAGGAGAGCCTTCGCCCGAAATCCGCGAGATGTACGCCGCCGTTGGCGAGGCGAAACGAAGGGCAATGGCTGCCATCCGCCCGGGCGTTGCCGGAAAAGAGCTGTACCAGATGGTTGTCGACTATTTTGCCGAGTGCGGCTATGCGTCCGGCTCATCGGGTTTCGTGCACAGCCTCGGCCACGGCGTGGGGCTCGATGTCCACGAATTCCCCCTGCTCGGGCCTGCGGGGGGCGAACTGCAGGCCGGGCATGTGGTCACGGTCGAACCCGGCCTGTATTTTCCCGGCACCGGCGGCGTCCGGCTGGAGGATATGGGCGTCGTGACCGTGGACGGTTTCGATCCCTTTACCAGGTTTTCCGAGGTGCTTGTCCTTGAATGATGAAATGCTTGCCAGTTACACAAAAGCCGGTGCGATTGCGAAAACGATGGTGACACGCGCCGCGGGGATGGTCCGCCCCGGCGAATCGATCCTCGAACTCGTCGACACCATCGAGGAAGCCGTCCGTGAGACCGGTGCGGCGCTCGCATTCCCCCTCAATATCTCGAGGAACGAGGACGCCGCACACGATACTGCGGGGCCGGGCGACGAACGGGTGTTCATGCCGGGGGATCTCGTCAAGGTCGACCTTGGCGTGCATGTCGACGGGTACATCGCCGACACCGCGGTGACCGTCGATCTCGGGGACAACGGCGGCCTCGTCGAGGCGTCGAAGGCAGCCCTCGAACGGGCGATCAGCCTTGTCAGGCCCGGTGTTTCGGCAGGAGAACTCGGTGCCGCCATCCAGGACGAGATCGAACGCCGGGGGTACCGGCCGGTTGCCAACCTCACCGGGCACGGGCTTGCCCGCTACTCGCTGCATGAGGCGCCGACGATACCGAATATCGCCATGCAGGGGGGCAGCGTACTCGAACCCGGCATGGTCTTTGCCATCGAACCGTTCGCCACAACCGGCACCGGCAGGGTGAGCGAGAGCCAGCGGATAGAGATTTTCCGGCAGCAGGCAGTGCGCCCCGTCCGCATGCCCACGGCAAAAAAGCTGATCGAGAACGTGCGTCCCCGGAGCGGCCTGCCGTTTGCCCGCCGCTGGATTCCCGGCAACAAGGTCGACCTCGCCATCGCCACACTCCGCCGATCGCAGATCCTGCATGCCTTCCCGGTGCTCCACGATGTTGCCGGATCGCTCGTCTCGCAGGCGGAGCATACGGTCATCGTGACCGATGACGGGTGCCTGGTGACCACCCGCTGAAGGAAGGCTTATGGAATTCCAGCACCTACATATTCTGTTACGATG
This sequence comes from Methanomicrobiales archaeon, assembly GCA_013415665.1. Classification (GTDB taxonomy): domain Archaea; phylum Halobacteriota; class Methanomicrobia; order Methanomicrobiales; family Methanomicrobiaceae; genus LKUD01. The sequence goes on along the minus strand of JAAEEQ010000131.1, from coordinate 30 downwards.
ACCTCGCCAACAGAACCTGACAACGCAGTG
>JAAEEQ010000130.1 GCA_013415665.1 Methanomicrobiales archaeon | reverse complement strand
CCATGCCCTGGTGCTTGACGGGAACCAGAACCCGGTTACCGGCAGGCTCGTCCATATCGCCGTCACCGCCGGCCCGAACGCCGGGTGGTTCGCCGACGGCGTGACGGATGGAAGCGGCCTCTTCGCCTTCTCGTATACGGGCGCCGGCGGCCCCGGCACGGACGTTATCATGGCCTCGATGACCGATGCCGGCGGTGTTGCCCGGACGTCGAACACGGTGTCGGTGCTCTGGACGGAGACACCGGTGCCGCCTCAGGAAAGCATCGTGCTCTATCCCGCAACCGCGGCGCGGAATGTCGGCCAGCAGCACACCGTAACGGCGATGGTGCTCGATGCCGCCGGCAGCCCCGTCTTCGGGCGCGAGGTGCGGATCAACGTTACCGCCGGCCCCAACGCGGGAGATGCCGTCACCGGCATGACCGGGGCGTCGGGCACCGTGGCCTTCACGTACACCGGTGACGGCGGCACCGGGAGGGACACGCTGCAGGCGGCCATGATCGGTGCCGGCGGCACGACGGTCACCTCCAACACCGCCATCGTCGACTGGTCAATCCCCCCGACGCCTGTTCCGGAATTCCCGGGAATCGGCATCCCGGTGGCGCTCCTTGGGCTTCTGGCAATTGTGTGCCGGTCGATGCGGCGGCACTGACGAACCCCTCTTTTTTCTCCTGCCGGACCCCGATGGGTTGATTTATATTAATTAATCATGTAAAATTATACGGGGATTTTGTTGAGAGAGCTACGAATCCATGGAAGGGGTGGCCAGGGTTCCGTTACCGCAGCGGAACTGATTGCCGTCGCCGCGTTCGAAAGCGGCGTGTATTCCCAGGCATTTCCTGCGTTTGGGGTGGAGCGCCGTGGCGCACCGGTCCAGGCATTTGTTCGCTTCAGCGACGAAAAGATCCGTCTTCGGAGCCAGGTCTACGAGCCGGATTACATCATCGTGCAGGACAGCACGCTGATCAAAGACGTCCCGGTCTTTTCAGGCCTGAAACCGGACGGGATTGCCATCATCAATACCGAAAAAGCGGGGAAGTACAACGTCCCCGCCGGCGTCCGGCTCATTACGCTCGATGCGACGAAGATCGCGCTCGAGGAGCTGGGGCTGCCGATTGCCAATACGACCCTGATGGGGGCCTTTACGGCGGCTTCAGGAGAGATCGCACTCTCTGCCCTTGAATCGGCACTGCGAGAACGTTTCCCCGGTCCGCTTGCCGAAAAGAACATCACGGCGGCACGCCGGGCCTACGATCTGGTCGGGGAGGGTGCCTGACATGACACTGCGCATCGGATGTGCTGCGGCACCCGGCCAGGCGAGGGCGAACAAGACCGGATCATGGCGGGTGTTCATCCCCCGGTTCGACCATGAGAAATGCACGAAATGCGGGATGTGCATCCTGCTCTGCCCGGAGGCCTGCATCTCTGCCGATACCGACTTCCCGGAGCCCGATTACGACTACTGCAAGGGCTGCGGGGTCTGCGCCGACGAATGCCCGGCTGATGCCATCGAGATGGAACAGGAGGAGAAGTAAATGCGACAGATCATGGAAGGCTCCCACGCGGTTGCCGAAGCCGTGCGGCTCTGCCGCCCGGGCGTCATCTCGGCGTACCCGATCACGCCCCAGACGCATATCGTCGAGCGGCTGGCAGAAATGGTTGCCAACGGCGAGTGCGATGCCGACTATATCACAGTGGAAAGCGAATTTTCCGCGCTTTCTTCCTGCCTCGGCGCTTCGGCCGCCGGATCGCGGACCTATTCCGCCACCACCTCGCAGGGCCTTGCGTTCATGTTCGAGGTCTGCTTCAACGTGGCGGGCATGCGCCAGCCGGTGATCATGTCCATTGCCAACCGGGCCATGGGGGCTCCCTTGAGCATCTGGAACGACCAGCAGGACTCGATATCCCTGCGGGACGCGGGCTGGTTCCAGCTGTATGCCGAGGATGCGCAGGAGTCGATGGACCTGCACTTCCTTGCCTACCGGATTGCAGAGGATCACAGGGTGCTGCTGCCCGGCTTTGTCTGCTTCGACGGGTTCATCCTCTCCCATACCTACGAGCCGGTGGATGTGCCGCCGCAGGATGGGATCGATGCTTTCCTCCCGCCATTCAAACCTTTCAACGTGCTGGATGCGAAAAACCCGATCTCGATGGGCATGTACGCAACGCCGGACTATTACATGGAGTTCCGGTACCAGATGGACCAGGCGATGGACCAGGCGGCGAAGGTGATGGCCGAGGCGGGGCGCGAATTTTCCGAACGGTTCGGCCGGGATTACGGCGGGCTTGTCGAGGAGTACCGCCTCGACGATGCCGACGTCGCGTTTGTCGCGATGGGCTCCGTCTGCGGTACGGTCAAGGACGCGATAGACGAGATGCGTGCCGCCGGCGTGAAGGCGGGGCTTTTAAAGCTCCGGTCGTTCCGGCCGTTCCCGAAGGCCGATATCCGGCGGGCCCTTGCGGGCGTCGCCGCCGTTGCGGTGCTCGAAAAGAACATCTCGATCGGCTCCGCGATGAAGGGAGCCGCAGGACCGGAAGTAAAAGACGCCCTCTACGGGACCGGGATCAACGTGTACAGCTACATTATCGGCCTCGGCGGCCGGGACGTTCGCAAAAAGGATATCGCCGCCATCGCCAAAGCGGCAGCCGCACAACAAGGCGATATGTTCTACGGTCTTCGCACGGAGCTGGTGTAAATGGTTGACAAATCACTCGAACTCTTCGATTGCGGCCACCGGGCATGCGGCGGCTGCGGGCCCGCCCTTGCCGGCCGGCTGATCCTGAAAGGGGCGGGCGAGAACACCATCGTCGTCGCATCGACCGGCTGCATGGAAGTCTTCTCCACGCCCTACCCCGAGACGGCGTGGAAAGTGCCGTGGATCCACTCCCTCTTCCAGAACGCCGCAGCAGTGGCGTCCGGCGTCGAGGCCTCCCTCAAAAAGCAGGGAAAATCCGAAAAGGTCGTCTGCATCTGCGGCGACGGCGCGACGTTCGATATCGGCATCCTCTGCATCAGCGGCGCCTTCGAGCGCGGCCACGACATCACGTACATCTGCTACGACAACGAGGCGTACATGAACACCGGCATCCAGCGGTCCGGAGCGACGCCGTACGATGCGAGCACGACGACGAGCCCCGCGGGGAAGTATTCGTACGGCAACAAACGCCCGAAAAAGGACATGCCGGCGATTCTGGCCGCCCACGGCGCACCCTACGTCGCCACGGCATCCATCGCGTACCCGGCGGACCTGATGCAGAAGGTCGAGCGTGCCGTGAACACGCCGGGCCCCTGCTACCTCCAGATCCATGCCCCCTGCAGCACCGGGTGGGGATTCGAGGGCAGCAAGACGGTCGAGATGGGCAAGCTCGCCATCCAGACGGGGCTCTGGGTGAACTACGAGATGGTCGACGGCACGGTCGTCAAGGCAAAGAAGGTTGCCCGAAAACCGGTCGATGAGTACCTCCTGCCCCAGAAACGGTTCCGCCACCTCTTTAAGCCGGCCCGGAACGAAGAGGAGATCGCAAAGATCCAGGCGATCGCGGATGCCAATGCGGAGCGGTTCGGCATCGACATCAAACCGAAAAAATAACTTTTTTTAATCCCTGTTCCGCCTGCGGACCAGCAGGAACGGCACCAGAAAGACGGCGCAGAGCGCCAGCCAGAAGGTCCCGAAGATCACGAGGAGCTGCTCGCGGAACGGGTCGTAAAACCGGCACTCGAAGCCGCGGACCTGCTCCCAACGGATCGTCAGGGCGCCGTCGCCGTCCGTGACGGTGCCTCCCGGGCTGATCATTCCGAGCAGCGGGTTCCTGACATCATACGGCGGGGGGATCGTCACCGTGACGTTGTACGGCCGGTCGTACATCGCCTGCAGGTAGGAGTCCCGGACAGTGCCGGCAAACGTGATCGTGTAATCGCCCCGGGGGAAGGTGATCCCCGTCCGGCCCTGCTCCTCAAACGCGATTGCACCCGTTTCATTCGTGACCAGAACGCCCGAAACCGGAATCGGGATGCGCTCGCCCAGGATACCCGTCT
>JAAEEQ010000129.1 GCA_013415665.1 Methanomicrobiales archaeon | reverse complement strand
CGCACCGGAAGCGACCTGGAGATGCTCCTCCGGCACGACCTCCGGCCCCGGCTGGTGAAGGGCGCGTATGCGGGTGATTACGACGACTACGAGGAGATCCAAAACCGCTTGAAACGCCATGTCCTCCGGGTGCGGGACACATCGGGTGCAATCTCCATCGGCACGCACGACCCCCGGATCCTTGCATGGCTTGCCGATGCGCTCCGCGAGGAGCGCCACCGCATTCACCTCGGGTTCCTGATGGGGCTCGCCGACGCGACAAAAGAGGGGCTTGCAGGGGCGGGCTGGACGGTCTGGGAGTACGTGCCCGTCGGCACCGCGTCGCGCCCCTATATCCTCCGCCGGGAACGCTACCTTGCAGAGCACCGGGTGCGGGGTACCGCCCCCGCGCCCTAGCTCTCCTGTTTTTTCCGTTCGGGAGGGTAAAAGACAAAAAGGAGTTCGTTTATCCCGTTTTTTCCGGATTCCCTGATAAACCCGACCTTGATAAAGGCGCTCCTGGCTCCATGGTGCGGGGTGACGATGGCGATCTGGTCGGGCCAGGAGATCAGGGGGGTTGCATCTATGGATTCGGCAAGCACGTCATGCATCAGGTCGGAGAGGGAGCCGGAGGTGATCTCGATGGTCTCCCAGAGGACGTTGCCGACGATTTCGTCCCTCGTATGCCCGAAGAGCTCTTCCGCCGCCGGGTTGATCCGGGTCACCCGTCCGGCCAGGTCCGTGGTGACGACCGCATCGGAGACGAGCGCGATCATGGAGTCGATGATCTTCGCGTCCACCCGGGACTTTTTTAAGGAGCGGTGCTTGGCAATCGCCATCTCGATATTGGAATAGAGTGCGCGTTCGTTGAACGGTTTCGTGAGAAAACCGTACTGCTGCGTTTTTATCGCCCGGTTGACGGTCGCGTCATCGGAATAGGCGGTCAGGAAGATGACGGGAATGTCGTAGAACGTATTGATGGTCTCGGCGGTTTCGATGCCGTCCATGGTGCCCTGCAGATGGATGTCCATGAGGATCAGGTCCGGCCAGGTCTCCCGGGCGATCCGGATGCCTTCCGTGCCGCGGCGGGCAACGCCCACGACGGCGTATCCGAGCCGCTGGAGGGTCTCCTTCAGCTCCATGGCAAAAACCATCTCGTCTTCGATAATCAGAATCTTGTTTGCAGACATCGGGCATCTCCTGTACCGGGGTACGATAGTGACTGGCGGCCCGGTCACCGGGAATGCACGTGACCGGACCAGATTCAACGAGTGGTTGATCAGCAGAGGTCATGTACCTTTTCTTTTACATCGGGACGCTTCGTTTACGCAAAATCGAAAAGAGAGGTCTGCCTGGCGGTATCGGTCTCCAGCGACGAAAGGCGGACCCCGATGAGCCTGACCTTTGTATCCTGTGCTTCCTGATCGAGCAGGCGCTGCACCACGCGGCGGAGCACGGCCGGGTCGCCGGCGGGGTGCGGCAGGGAGAAGCTCCGGGTGGAGGTCTCGAACCGGTTGTTCCTGATCTTGAGGGTGACGGTGCGGAACCGGAGGGAGCGTGCGGCAAGCGACCGGCAGAGCTCGTCGGCCATCGCCATGGCGGCCTCCCGGATCCTTTCCGGGTCGTCGGTGTCTTCGGGGAAGGTCCATTCCCTGCCGAGGGAGCGCCGGGTGCCGGAGCCGGGCGGCGGGCGGATGTCGCGCCCGCAGGCAAGTTCATGGAGCGCGATGCCCCATTTGCCGAACCTGTCGATCAGCTGCTGGATATCGTACGAGGCAAGGTCGCCGATGGTCTCGATCCCCATCGCCTGCAAAAGGGCCGATGTCTTTGCGCCGATGCCGGGAATGGTTCCGGCGGGCAGCGGTGCGAGAAATGCCGCCGTCTCCTCCGGAGGCACCACCGTCAGGCCGTCGGGCTTTACAAACCCCGACGCAATCTTGGCAACCACCCTGCTCTGACCGATGCCGACCGAACAGGTGATCCCTTCTTCGGCAGCAACGGCACGGCGGATTGCTTCTGCGCGATGCGTTGCCGAGGCGACGTCCGGGCAGTCCCCGGCGGCAAGATACGCCTCGTCGATGGAGACCGGCAGGCACTCCGTCGCGTACCGGGCGAGCAGCGCCATGATCCTGCGCGACACCTGCACGTAGAGGGGCATCCTCACCGGCAGAAAGACGGCATGGGGGCAGAGCCGGTACGCCTGCGAGATCGGCATCGCCGAGGAGATGCCGCAGGCACGCGCCTCGTAGGAGCAGGTGCTCACGACGCCCCTGCCGGCCCCGCCTTTCGGATCGGCGCCGATCACAACCGGTTTTCCGGCAAGCTCCGGCCGCTCCCGTATCTCGATCGAGGCGAAAAAGCTGTCCATGTCGACATGGAACCACAGGGGGTACGGGTCGGTTCGCTGCGTCATGACCTGATGGTGATCCGGCGGAAGAAGGCACCGTGAATGAATACGACTGCGTGCGGGCGTTTGATAAACGTTGCCACCGGGGCAGGAAAGTTAGTGATTATCCAAGGTGATATATAGTAATAACAGTATTTTTATAACTCCTGGCGATCAAGTATACAGCAAGACAGTGATACACCGCATCATCTCACCCGATGGAGTACCATTCATGTCACATCACGATCACTGTGGATTCTGCACAACCACGCCCTCCGGCGTCGCCTACTGTACCGCGTACCACCCTGACACCTGCCCCTATCCTGCCCGGTTCTGTGCCGTCCGCGACCGGCGCGACGCTGCCATGGCAGTCGGGCAGGCACACGAGACCCTGCTGGAAATTCTCGTGAAGGGCTTCTGACCGGACGGATCCTTTTTCATACATCTATTTTTATAAAAAATTAGATATGGCTATACGTCGATAGTCTCCCGCCCATCTCGCCATGGGCAGGAGGTTGGGATGAAAAATATTGTCGAGACCGCCCGCGAGGCGGGATCGTTCGCCACGCTCATCCGGGCGGTTGAGGCGGCGGGACTGACGGATGTGTTCAGCGGCCATGAACCCTACACGGTCTGCGCACCGAACGACGCCGCGTTCAAGGCACTCCCGGCAGGGACGCTGGACAAACTGTTAAAGGACAAAGCGGCCCTTGCCAATGTCTTGAAACTCCACGTCGTCGCCGGCAGGCACCGTGCCAGCGAAGTGCGCACCCTGCGGACGATAAAAACGCTGCAGGGAGGGGAACTGCCGGTCACCATCCGCGGCAAGGATCTCATGATCGGCGATGCACGGGTGATCAAGCCCGATATCGAGGCCTCGAACGGCTATATCCATGTCATCGACCGCGTGCTGATGCCGCGCTGATGCCAGTCCAAACACCACCCCTATTTTGCGCCGCGGCATGAACCTGGTTCCTCGTCCGCGAGAGGAAACCAGACCGCTTCCCTGCTCTCCGGCGTACCCGTGTAATTGATGGTGATCTCCTCGCCTTTGTGAATGGGGCGGTAGGCGGTTATCCGGATGATCTCGTGCTCGTAATCAAGACGGTGGTCCGCATTCGGCAGGTACGAGTGGTTGTACAGGGACCCGTACCCCAGTGCGATTGCCGATCTCGTGTCGTCCTCGCCCCAGCCGAAATAATAGTGGTACAGCCGTGTCCTGTCGATATGATCGCGCTCTTCCGTGGTTTCCAGGATAATGACCGGGCAGACTTCGATCTCCTCACCGATCGTAAAGTCCCGTCCGGCGAAGACGCCCCGCCCCCTTCGTTCCGTCGCGCCCACGTAGAGTGCGGGCGCACGAGTGCCGGAATCCTGCTCCATCAGTCTGTATTCCTCCAATCCCGGGGTGTTCCGGCGGCGGATGATCCGCCGGCCCCCGCCTTCATGCAGGAAGAATGCTCGTGAATTGATGCATATATTCCTGTCTGTCGGGGAGATCCCATCCCCCCGAAAAACGGCGTTATCCCTGCAGAACGAGGAGGATGGTGACGTTGTGGACGACGACCGCGGCATAGACGATGATCACGAGGGTGAGGGGGTAAAGGCCGATGCCCCGAACGATCGTGTCCGCCCACCGGACGACGAGCGTTATCGCGATCATGGTCAGGCCCTTGATAAGGAGGTGGAGAAACGGGAGATGAGCGATGCCGGACATCAGCAGGT
>JAAEEQ010000025.1 GCA_013415665.1 Methanomicrobiales archaeon | reverse complement strand
AAAGATCGCGGCCCAGATCAATGTGCCCTTCGAAAAGCTGCAGAAGATGATAACGCCCGTCGAGCGGGTCTATGCGATTGCGGACCACACGCGCTGCCTTGCGTACATGCTCGGGGACTGCATCGTCCCGTCGAATGCCCAGGAAGGGTATCTCGCTCGGCTCGTCCTCCGGCGGACGCTGCGGATGATGCAGGATCTCGGCACCGACGAGGATATCGGCGAACTGATCGAGATGCAGATGCGGATCATCGGCATCGATTCATTCGAACAGGATCTCCGCGTCGTGCGGGAAATCGTCGCAAACGAAGTGGAAAAATACGGCCAGACCATGGAGCGCGGCACCCGTATCGTCCAGAAGCTGGCGCGGGAATATAAAACGAAGAGCGAGCGCGTGCCCCTCACCGAACTCATCACCCTCTACGATTCGCACGGGATTCCGCCGGAGATCGTGCGCGATGTCGCGTCCGAGGAAGGGGCGGTCGTGGAGTTTCCCGATAATTTCTATTCCCTCATCGCGGATGTCCACTCAGAATCCGGGGAAGAGGAAGGGGAAGACCGTTTTGCCGGGCTCCGGGATCGTATTGCAGCACTTCCCCCAACACGCCGGCTGTTCTACGATCAGACCTGTGAAATCGAATTCGAGGCGATTGTCCTCGATCATTTCGAGGGCTTTGTCGTTCTCGACCAGACATTATTCTATCCCGAGGGAGGGGGCCAGCCCTCCGATACCGGGACGCTGGTTACCGAGGAGAGCATGGTCCGCATCGACCACGTCTTTAAACTCGGCGACGTGATCCTGCACCAGATCAAGGGCGGAACGCTGAAGCGCGGGGAGCGGGTCAAGGGCATGGTCGATGAGGAGCGGCGCTGGACCCTGATGCGGCACCACACCGGCACGCACATCCTGCTGCACGCCGCCCGTGAAATCCTCGGGAGGCACATCCACCAGGCAGGCGCCCAGAAGGGAAGCGAGAGCTCCCGCCTCGACATCCGCCATTACAGGCATATCACGCCCGATGAACTCAAACGCATCGAGATCGTTGCCAACCGGATGGTGCTCGCCGATATGCCGGTCTATGTCAAATGGGAGGACCGGTCGAAGGCGGAGCAGAAGTACGGTTTCGACCTCTATCAGGGCGGGGTTCCGCCGGGGCGTGAAATTCGTGTCGTGCAGGTCTGCGGCGACGTTCAGGCATGTGCAGGCACGCACTGCAGGAGCACCGGGGAGATTGGCCCCGTCAAGATCATCCGTGTCGAGCACGTGCAGGACGGCATCGAGCGGATCGAGTTTGCCGCCGGCACCGCAGCGATTTATTACATGCAGCAGGTCGAGCAGCTGCTATCGGATGCCGCTGCGGTCCTGAGCGTCCAGCGGGAAAACCTCCCGTCGGCGGTCGAACGGTTCTTTTCCGAATGGAAGGAGCAGAAAAAGGAGATCGAACGGCTGCAGCAGAAGTGCGTCGATCTCGCAATGAACAGCCTGACCGCAGAGACGGTCGGCGGAGTGCCGGTTGCCGTCCATATTCTCGACGCTTCTCCGAAAGAGCTGGTCGTGCTTGCGACCCGCATCGCAGAAGGGGGAGGCGTGGCGGTGCTTGCCGGGGGCGAGGAGCGGATCCATGTCGTCGTTGCGTCGGGCACGGATAAAATCGATGCACGCCCGTTCGTGCAGGGCATCTGTGCCGCTATCGGCGGTCGCGGCGGCGGCAAGCCGGTGCTGGCGCAGGGAGGGGGCACAGACGCAGGCCGGCTTGCCGATGCCCTCGAAACCGCCCGGCATGCGATATATGCGGAATTGAACGATGCACGATGATGTGATCGTACTCGAACCCGGTGACGAGCGGGCTCAGAAGATTGCCCGCGCCATGGCGAGCCAGACCGCTGCCGACGTGCTTGCGGTCCTGAAAAACGGCGAGCATACGTCGTCGGAGATTGCTGAGGCCCTTGCCATCCCGATGACGACGGTAAAGTACCACCTCGAAAACCTGATGGAGGCGGGGATGATCGATATTGTCCGGACCCGCTGGAGCAAAAAAGGGCGTGAGGTGAAGATTTACGGCCTGCGGGACCAGCTCGTCATCGTTTCGCCAAAAAATACCGATGTGCGTGAAATTCTCCTGAAATATGCGTCGCTTTTTGGTGTCTTTGTCCTTGCCACCCTGATGATGGCAGTCGCGGCGCCGCTGGTCTTTCCGGGGTCCCAGGTCATGACCGAGGACGGGGCAGCGTTCGGCACCGCTTCCACGGAACCCGCCCCGGCACCGCTTCTGCAGAAGAACGGCATGCGGGGCGAGGATGCCGGTCCGGCTGACGGCCTGTTTGCTGTCGCATTCTTCACCGGAGGATGTGCACTCCTGATCCTGCTCATCCTCTATGACGTCCTGGTCTGGTACAGAAAGCGGCGGTAACCGAAAACCCGGCAGGCTTCAGAGCATGCCGATAAAATTTTCCAGCATCGCAAGGCCGACCGATCCGCTTTTTTCCGGGTGGAACTGCACGCCGCATGCATTGTTATGGGCAATCGCGGACGCGAACCGTGTAATGTAGTCGGTTGATGCCACCGTGTGGGAGGAATCGGTGTCGGCATAGAACGAGTGCACAAAATACACATAGGCCTGCTCGGGAATGCCGGAAAAGAGGGGGTGGTCCTGCTCGATATGGAGGGTATTCCAGCCCATGTGGGGTATTTTCATGCCGGGTGTGGGCGGGAACTGCCGCACGGTCCCCGGCACGAGGCCGAGCCCGCGGTGCAGGCCGTGCTCCTCGCTCCACTCCATCAGCATCTGCATCCCCAGACAGATTCCAAGCACAGGGGCATCCCTGACAAAATCCAGAAGCGGTTGCTGGAGGAGGGCGAGCTGCTCCATCCCCTGGGAGAATGCGCCGACGCCGGGAAGCACCGCACCGTCGGCACGGGCGAGATCGGCAGTGTCTTTCGTGATCAGGGTGCGGGCTCCCGCCCGTTCAAGTCCGCGCTGGACACTTCTGAGATTCCCGAGGCCGTAATCAAGAATAACTACTGTTTTCATCCGAACTCTCTCCCCTCCGCCGCCAGGCGCCGCTGGTGACCCAGTCATCCGGCAGGTTCTTCCTGTCCCGCCATGCTTCGCAACGCTCAAGCCACCCCTTCCAGAGATCGGGGCATCGTTCCTGTATTGCTGCGAGCACCGAGAGGTCGCTTGACGGGCACATAAAGCAGCCGATCCGATCGATCCGCTGTTCGTACAGCACATTATAGGGCGCCTGTTCGCGGAAGAGGTACAGCCAGACATGCAGCGCCGTCCAGTGCTGGATGGGAGCAGCCGAGATCTGCACGCCGACAACACCGTTGCGCCAGATGCGCGGGCTCTTTGCACGGGCGAACGACTCGTACTTGCGCTGCCCGATGAACGAAAGGCACTCTCCCCATTCTTTTTCAATCAGGCGTTTCACGGGGAGGAGCTTGCAGACTTTGCAGCACCACCGCGCATCGCGAACATCTCCCAGAAGCTTCCGTCAGGCCCGATACGGATCACGTCGAGGCCATACCGTTCGCTCACCGTGGCGACATTGTCGTATGTTTCTTCGAATTCAAGTCCCGTATCGGCAAAGATCAGCGGCACGGGCCCGATCGCCCCGTGCACCACAAGCAGGGTGGCGAGGCTGTCCTTGCCCCCCGAATATGAGACCGTCGGCGGTACCGGATGCTCAGCCGCCGTTTTCCGCACGAATGCAGCCGCCTCTCGTTCTGCCCGATCGAGGATGTCGCGGTTGCTCCTGCATGCGGCGTCCCATGTTGCAGCGCCGGGCACGCAGGGATCGCTTTTGTTTTTCCGGGTCCTGACAATCGTCCCCCGGGCCATGCCCCGTGCCGTTTCGGCGTCCGTTTTCGCCCTGCCGACGCCGACGCACTCCCCCGTCCGGGACATGATGAGGACTTCATCGCCCGCTTCAACACTGTCGTCGATTGCCACCAGCCCCGGTGCAAGCACGCTGGCACCATCACGGACCGAAGCAACCGCGCCGTCGTCGATGACGACGAAGCGCCGTACTGGCGTCATGTACCGGCATACTGCCGTGCGTGGCAGGACCTCCCACCGCTGCATTTCGGGCAGGTACCGGATGGCGGCAATGACCGCACCGCCGCAGATCACCTCCTCCATCCGGTCCCGGTCGGGAATCTTGTTCAGCACTGCCAGATGCCCCTCGGGAATCAGCGGATTTCCGAAATGGTCGCTGAAAAGTTCGTTGATGCAATCGATATCCGCCTGAAAGGCGGGCCGTGCATCGCCCGGCGGGGTGATATGAACGGGGCGGGTGTTCGCCCCGCAGCCGCAAACGGATCCGAGCACAGGCGTGTGGCAGGCATCGCACCAGTTCAGGAGTATTTTTCCGAGGTATGATCGGCGCATTTCCTGATCAGGTTGTCGTGGATGCGTAAAAAACATTGTTGTAATGCCAGAAATTCCTTACAGGAGCGTATTCTCCCCGTTTTATCGGGCGCAATACGCTGGTGCGGCAATTTCCCCCGAACCGTCCGGGTCCCCCGAATCCGGCAGGGATTGGTCCTTCATTGCCGATTCAAAAGAATTAAAGCACATCAGAAAATCATAATTAATCATGATAAACCGGTCCGCATTGGTTCTTCAAGGCGATCCGGCGATGCATGCACTGTTCCTATGGAGGATTGATGGAGGAGAACTAGCGTGTTCCAGGTGATAGCATGATACCATTTATTGCAACCGCACTGGTTGCCTTCGTACTCTACCTGATTCTCACCGCGGGATCGGGGTCATTTGGCCTGTGGTCGCCGGTTGAACTGGGTATGGGTGTTCTCGTCAGTTGTGTTACGGCAGCGATTTCGCGTTCGTTTTTTATCTCGGATACCGGATACCGGATGGCAAATCCCCTCAGGTGGGTGCGTTTTGCAGTGTACATCTGTGTCCCGTTCTTTCTCGAAATGGCCCGGGCGAATCTCGATGTGGCATATCGCGTCATTACCGGCAATATCCGCCCCGGGATTGTCCGCATTGCACCGGGCTTAAAGACGGATTTCGGTGTGCTGATGCTGGCAAACTCGATTACCTTAACCCCGGGAACGCTGACCGTCGGCGTGGATGAGGCGACCAACGACCTCTTTGTCCATATGATTCACATCGGCATGGGCGACGAAAAGAAAGAAATTTTCGAGTCCGCTGATCTCTTCAGCATCTTTCCCCTGACGGATTGGATCAGGAGGATTGCAGAATGACGGACATCTGGACGGGTGCCGTCGTTGTGCTCGGCATCCTCATCCTGCTCGCCATGATCCGGCTCGTGCTCGGCCCCACCGTGCCTGACCGCGTCGTGGCGCTCGATGCGGTCAACACGCTGACAGTGGCTGCCATGATCCTGCTCGCGGTTATCTACCGGCAGATCGTCTTTGTCGACGTGGCGATAGTATACGCGCTTCTTTCGTTTGTCGGCACGCTCTACATCGCAAAATCGGTCGGAGGTGAACTCGGCCAATGATTGCTGATCTGCTCATCCTTGCGTGCGTCGGTATCGGGCTGCTGTTCAACACCCTTGGAATCATCGGCATTCTCCGGTTCCCCGATGTTTATACCCGCCTGCATGCCGAGACGAAGACCACGACCTTCGGCACGATCTTTCTTGCTGCCGCGGTGGTGGTGTACGGTGTTTCGCGCCTTCTCGAAAGCGGAGACGGTCAGTACCTCACCCTCTCCGTGCACACGGTCGTCGCACTCCTTGCACTGGCCGTGACGAATGCAACCGGCGCCCACGCGATTGCACGGGCAGCCCACCGGAGCGGCCAGGCGCCGTCTCCTGCGGTCATCGACCGCTATCTGGAGGAAGAGGCATGATTGACATCATACATGGCATCGTACTCGCGGGGCTTCTCGTCTCGGCACTCTATATTGTCAGGTGCCGGGATCTTCTCTCTGCGGCGATTTCGTTCGGCATCTTCAGTTTCCTGCTGTCCCTGGAGTTTTATATCCTGCAGGCGCCTGACGTTGCCATCGCCGAAGCCGGCATCGGTGCGGGGCTCACCACGGCCATTTACATCGTGGCAATCCGGGGCACGACCCGGTGGGAGGAGGTGTCCGGGTGAGACTGCTCGTTACCGGTGCCGTCGTGCTGGTGCTCTGCGCCGGCATGCTTGCGGCATCAGTAGGCCTTGAATACGGGGTTCCGGCATTTTCGGACATGGATGACTACTTCATCCAGCACGGGCAGGAACAGACGGGCGGCAACAACATCGTCACCGATATCGTCTTCGACTTCAGGGGATTCGATACGCTCGGCGAGGCGACGGTGCTCTTTACCGCAGTGCTCGGCATTGGTCTCGCGTTCAGGAAACGCAAGGAGGATGAAGAATATGACTATGAGTAAGATCGTCCGGACCGCTGCAGGATGGCTGTTTCCATTCATCCTGGTGTTCGGGTTCTATATCGTGATGCACGGGCACCTCACTCCCGGCGGCGGATTCCAGGGCGGTGCCGTTATCGCCACGGGTTTCGTCCTCCTTATCGTCGCAGGCTCCTACGGCGATATCAGCCGGCGGATTACCAAGGCATCGCTTTCCGGCGGTGAAACACTCGGGCTGCTGCTCTTTATCGTGACGGCAATCACCGGTCTTGCCCTGGGCGGAACGTTCTTTGCCAACTGGCTTGCCGACGGAGGCCTGATCTTTGGCAACCCGGTGCTCTTCGGGGCAAATCCCGGTGATCTCAACACGGCAGGCGTCATTCCGATCATGAACCTCGCTGTCGGTGTCGAAGTGCTGGGGGCGCTCTCCGTCATCGTGCTCTACATGCTCTCCGGCATTGCCGAGGAGGGTGCGTGACCATGCTGTACGATCTGCCCTTCCTCGCAGCGGCGCTGCTCATGGTCATCGGCATTGCGACGATGCTGCTGCGCAGGAACCTCATCAAGGTGGTCATGGGGCTCAGCCTTGTCGAGGCGGGCGTCAACCTCCTGCTGGTCGCACTCGGCTACCGCGGGGGCGGCATCGCGCCAATCTTTACCAATGCACCGCAGGATCTCATGGTCCTGCCGACGGTGCAGGCGATGACGCTGACCAATATCGTCATCGGTATCGCGACCACGGCACTGATGCTCTCGTTTGTGATGGTCATCTACCGCCGGTACGGCACTGCTGATGCGGATGCCGTGAGGAGGCTGAGAGGATGATTCCCGCATTCATTCTCCAGCACGCGCCGGCGCTGCTGCTGTGCGTGCCGATGCTCGGCGCGTTTGCCACGCCGCTCCTCGGCCGCCTCGGTGCCGGCATCAGGAATGCATGGGCGCTGCTTGCGATGCTCGCAACGCTCTGTGTCGCGGGCATCCTCACGTCGGAAGTGCTCGCAAACGGCACCCTCATCTATACCTTCGGTGCCGCCGCACCTTCGTTTGCGGTGCCGCTTGATTCGGGAGGCATTCCCATCAGGATCATTTTCGCAGTCGATGCCATGGGTGCCTTTATGGCGCTCTCGGCCTCGATTGTGGGCACGGCAGTCCTCCTCTATTCCATTGCGAGCCAGAAGAAAAACTCCGGGCAGGACGGCTACTACGGCCTGCTGCTCCTGCTGACCGTGGGCATTCTCGGCATGGTCTGCACCGGCGATCTCTTCAATTTCTTTGTCTTCCTCGAGATCAACTCGCTGGCGGGCGCCGCTCTCGTGGCGTACCGTGTTGACAAAGGCGTTGCGGTCGAGGCGGGCTTGAAGTATGCAGTGCTCAGTACGCTCGGCGGTCTGCTGGTGCTCTTTGCGATCGCGCTCCTGTACGGGCAGTACGATGCGCTGAATATCGCGATGATCGCATCCCGGATGCAGTTTACCCTCCTCGACAAGGTCGCGCTGGTCATGCTGCTGGTGGCGCTTGCCATGAAGGCAGGATCGGTACCGATGCATTTCTGGACGCCGGATGCCTATTCCATGGCGCCCTCGGCCATAACGGCGTTTCTGGTCGTGGCAAGCCAGGCAAGCCTGTATGGTGTCTTCAGGGTCGTGTTTTCGCTCTACGGGCTGGCGCTGGACTGCCTGACCGTCGGGTGGATTATCATCATCCTCGGCGTGCTTTCGATGTTTGTTGGCGTCACGATGGCCATCCCCCAGAAAGACGTGAAACGGCTGATGGCATACCATGCCGTCTCGCAGACGGGCTACATGCTGCTCGGTGTCGGCGTCGCGCTTGCGGTCCTCGGCAACCAGGACCTGCTTGCCGCGTACGGGAATATCGCCATGCAGGGCGGCATCTTCCACATCATCAACCACGCGATGTACAAGGGGCTTTTATTCCTGACCGCTGGGGCGATCTTTTACCGTACCGGCACCCGGAACCTCAACCGGCTCGGGGGGCTCGGGCATTCCATGAAGTGGACGATGATCTTCTTTATCATCGGGGCGCTCGCGATTGCCGGCATCCCACCCTTTAACGGGTTTGCCTCAAAACTGATGATATACGAATCAGTGTTCCTCTTTAACCCCCTGCTCTCGATTATAGCGATGGTGGTCAGTATTCTCACGCTCGCGTCATTCGTCAAGGTCTTCCATTCGATATTCATGGGACCGGCCCTTCCCGAGTATGCGGAGGTGCGTGAAGCGCCGCTCCCCATGCTGATCGGGATGGGCATCCTCGCCCTCATGGTGATCCTCTTCGGCGTCTTCCCGCAGCAGGTCGTCGACATCCTGGTGGCTCCCGCGGCGGCGGCGCTGACCGATCAGGGCGGGTATATCGCCTCGGTCCTGGGAGGTGCCTGATCATGGCTGCTATCGTTACGCTCCAGACCGGGACGGGTTTCTGGAACCCGTTGGCCTGGTGCATCGCGTTTGCCATTGCGCTGGTATTTGCGTACCTCATCTGGATGCTCGGGGAGAAGGATCCCGGGAAAGGCGGGGACCTCGTCCGGCCGTATCTCTCGGGAAATCCCGAGCCGGAAAAGTCCGCCGTGCACCTCCGCGGGGGGAATCTCTACTGGGGATTCACCGAAGCGCTGCACGGGTATTATTCACGGGTAACGCCGCTGCACTCCGGGATTCTCACCGACTACCTGCTCTGGTTCCTCGGTGTCATCGCGGTTGTGCTGATCATGGTGGGGGTGCTGGCATGAGGCTCTCGCCATCGTTTAACCGGTCGTTGTGGGTGTTCCATTTCAATTCCGGGTCCTGCAACGGATGCGACATCGAGATCGTCGCGATCCTCACCCCGCGGTACGATCCCGAACGGTTCGGTGTCAGGCTGGTGGGTTCGCCCAAGCATGCCGACGTGCTGCTGGTGACGGGGCCCGTCACCCACGATATGACCAGCCGCCTGCAGCGGGTGTATGAACAGATGCCGGATCCGAAGGTTGTGATGTGCATCGGCACGTGCGGCCAGTCCGGCGGAGTCTTTTACGACTCCTACAACCTTGACGGGCCTGTCGGCGAGGTGATCCCGGTGGACGTCTACGTCCCCGGCTGCCCGCCCCGTCCCGAGGCGATTATCGACGGTGTCGTCAAGGCAATAGCAAAACTCGAACGCCTGGAGGGTGAATCGTCATGAGCCGCACACCAATGTCCGCCGCTGACGTCGCGGAAGTGTTTTCCACGGCATTCGGCGATGGAATCGAGAGTATCGACGTAAAGGAGTGGGCCGAAGGGTCGCGGAAGGTGAAAAACCACGCGATTTGGATACGCCTCCGGCGGGATCTCTTAAAAGAGGCCGTCCGGCGCCTTGTCGAGATCGATTACCCGCATCTCGGGGTCGTATCGGGCGTCGACATGGGGGAGTACATTGATCTTCAGTACCATCTGGCGATCTTTTTCGGGATTCCTGATGCGGAGATCATGGTGACGCTGACGGTAGCGTTGCCCAAGGGTGATCTTGCCGTACCGACGATCTCGGACATTATTCCGGGCGCGGTGTACACGGAACGCGAGAAGCAGGAAATGCTCGGGATTACCGTGACGGGCATTCCCGACACCCGCGGCCTGTTCCTGCCGGCGGATTTCCCGAAAGGCGTCTATCCGTGGCGCAAGGACGAGACCGGGATCAGGGACGACATGGTCCGGGAGCTCTGGACCGTCGGGCGGCCCGAAGGCCGCCCCGCCCCGCCGGTAAAACCGAAGGAGAAGAAGAAAAAGGAAGAGGATGCTGCAGCGGCGGCAGCACCTGCAGCACCACAACAGCCTGCGGGTGCGCCTGAGCCGGAAGCGGCACCGTCCGAAACGGAGGTGACAAAGGATGAGTGAAGAGGCGAAGAAAGGGTATTCCGTCCCCATCGGCCCGATCCATCCGGCCTTGAAAGAGCCGATTCTCTTTACCTTCCAGATGAACGGCGAAAAAGTGGAGAAGGTCGACTTCGCACCGGGAAAGGCGCACCGCGGCATCGAGTGGATGGGGATGCGGCGCAATCCCGTCCAGATCGTCCACCTGACCGACCGCATCTGCGGCATCTGCGGCGTGTCGCACACGCTGGCGTTCTCACGTGCCGTCGAACAGGTGGCGGAGATCGAGGTGCCTGAGCGTGCCCACTACGTGCGCACCATCATCGCCGAATACGAGCGTATCCAGTCGCACCTGCTCTGGGCGGGCGTTGCCGCCCACGAACTCGGATTTGACACGCTCTTCTACCTTGCATGGCGTGTCCGGGAGGAGTCGCTCGACGTGATCGAGTACCTGACCGGGAACCGGGTCAATTATGGCATCGTGCAGGTGGGCGGTGTCCGGCGGGACATCACCGCGGACCAGTTCCCCCGCATCGAAGCGTCGCTCTCCTACTACGAGGACCTCTTCGGCAAGATGCTCACCCTCTTTTTAGAGGACACGACCATCAAGATGCGCAGCCGGAACACGGGCGTGATGAACCAGCAGGAGGCGCTCGAACTCTGCGCCATAGGGCCCACGGCGCGCGCGTCGGGGCTGAACATGGATGTCAGGCAGGACTCGCCGTACGCGGCGTACGGCGACGTCGATGTCCGTGCGGTCATGCCCGAGCAGTACCTCGGCGAGGCGAGGGGCGATGTCTACGACCGGATTGTCGTGCGCCTGCTTGAAGTCAAGCAGTCCATCGACATCGTACGGCAGTGCATGGACCAGATGCCCGCCGGTGAGGTGACCGCAGAACCCAAGATTCCTAAGCTGCTGGCGCTGTGCAAGAAAGCTGAAGGAGAAGCGGTCGGCCGTGTCGAGGCTCCCCGCGGGGAGTGCCTGCACTATGTCCGCATGGACGGGCACGAGCAGCCCCTTGCCTGGAAGGTGAAGGCGTCGACCTACAGCAACCAGATGTCGTGGCTCAAGATCCTGCAGGGCGAACAGCTTGCGGATATCCCCATCATCGTCGCATCCATCGATCCCTGCATGTCCTGCACGGACCGGGTGACGGTGCTCCGGGACGGGCGTCGGGATGTGCTGACAAAAGAGGAGCTGCATCGGCTTTCTGTTGAAAAGACACGGAGGCTGCAGTCATGATCCCGGTATTCGGCATCGATCCCCTCCAGGTCGTCGGGGGCACGATTGCGGTCGCCGTTCTCGGTGTGCTTGCCGGGCTTGTCTTTCTCGGCATCGACCGGAAAGTCACCGCCCATATGCAGGCACGGATAGGGCCGCCGATACGCCAGCCGTTCCGTGATGTCCGCAAACTCCTCTGCAAGGACAGCATTGTCCCCGAAAATGCCATTCCATGGCTTTTCAACGCGGCACCCATCGTGGCGCTGGCCTCGGCAATCGTCATCCTGCTGTACCTGCCGGCAGGCAGCATCGCCCCCGTCTTCGGCGGATACGGGGACATCATCCTGGTGATGTACCTGCTCACCGTCCCGGCGCTCGCCATGGTCGCGGGCGGTTTCGCATCCGGCTCGCCGTATGCAACGGTCGGGTCGCAGCGTGAGATGGTGACGATGATCAGCTATGAATTCCCGCTGGCGATTGCAATCATTGCCGTCGCATGGCGGCTTGCCGCCGCCGGGATCGCCGATCCCTTCTCGATAGCGACAATTGCCGCCAATCCCGTCTGGTCGGTTGTCGGCCCCCTCGGGTTTGCCGGATGCCTGATCCTGCTGGTCGTGCTCGCATGGGTGACGCCTGCGGAGCTGTCACGGATTCCCTGCGATACGCCGGAGGCCGAAACGGAGCTCGCCGGCGGCCTGCTTGTGGAGTACTCGGGACGAAACCTCGCGCTGTTCTACCTTGCATCCGGCGTCAAGACCGTCGCGATGGCATCCCTCGCCGTCGCTCTCTTCCTGCCGTGGAATATATCGGGATATCTTGCGCTCCCGCCCGCCGCCGGGTATGCCGCGGACATCGCATTTTTCCTCCTGAAAATGCTGGTCGTGGTCTTCTTCTCGGTGAGCGTGATCCGGGTCGGCATGGCCCGGTTCCGGATAACCCACGTGGTCTCCGTGTACTGGGGCTACCTCGCCGGGCTCGGGCTGCTCGGGCTGCTGCTGGTCGTGCTTGACGTTGCTTTCGGCGCGGGGGTGATCGCGTGAGCTTCCTGCCCACGATACCCGAGATCCTGAAGCAGTTCTTCAGGAAACCGGCAACGAATGCCTTCCCGGCCAAGTACCTCCCACCCTCCGTCACCGGTTTCCTGGCGCGGGTCGGGGAGGGCACGGCATCGATCCATCCGCCCATAGCGACGCCTCCCGACTTCCGGGGGAAAATCGTCTATGACCGCGATACCTGTATCGGGTGTAAAATCTGCACGAAAATCTGCCCGGCCCATGCAATCGAGTTCATTCCCGAGACAAAGCGGATCCGTATCTATGTCACGCAGTGCATCTTCTGTTCGCAGTGCAACGATGCCTGCCCGGTGAATGCACTCCACATGAGCGAGGAATTTTTAATCGCTGCTGAAAACCGCTATGCTGAAGACCTGATTGTCGAGTAACGGGAACCATTCCCGCTTTTTTTGGGACAGGTGCGATCGGAAATGCAATGGATACGATTCTGATTCTCATCGCCACCCTTCTGGTAACCGGCGTCGCTGCCGGTTTCATGGCAGGCCTGCTGGGGGTTGGCGGGGCGTTTCTGCTGGTGCCCGTCCAGTTCCGGCTGCTTCACACGCTGCTCGGGCTTGATGCCACGCTCGCCCTCCGGGTTGCATTCGCCACCAGCCTTGCCGTCGTGCTCCCGACCGCCCTTTCCGGTGCGATTGCACACCACCGGCATGGAGTCATTCACTGGGCTGCCGCCATACGGATGGGCGCCGCCGGGATTCCGGGCGGCGTGGCGGGCGCGCTGATCGCGACCCATGCGGGGAGCAGCTTACTCGGCCCGCTTTTTGCAGCCCTGCTGGTGATTGCGGCAGCCCGGATGCTCGTACCCCTTTCTGCGGGCCGGCCGCTCACCAGGATCTGCGGGACGCCGCTTCTGCTGGCAATCGGCGGCTGCACCGGCATCCTCTCCGGCATGTTCGGCATCGGCGGGGGGATCGTGCTCGTGCCGGCACTGATCCTTCTCTGCGGCTGCCCGACGCACCGCGCTGTAGGAACCTCGACGGCATTCATCCTGTTGACCTCGATCGGCGGACTGGCAGTATTTCTCTCGAGCAGCCCGCCTGCCGGCGTGCTGCCCTTTTTTGCCGCAGGGTATATCGATCTGCTGCAGTGGCTGGTGCTTGCCGTCACGACCATTCCGATGGCCCAGGCCGGTGCCTGGGCAGCCCACCGGACGGACGCCGGGATCCTGCGAAAAATATTTGCCGCGATGCTGGTCCTCGGGGCACTTGACATCCTCAGCGTTGCGTGAGGCGTCACCAGTGCGGAATGGTATCGAGGCGCCCTTCACGGATCAGGTTTAATAGCCGTTCCGCCCCCTCGATGACGGCGGGCGAGAGGCCTTCCCCGTCCCCGACGTCATACGGCTGTATGCCGATGAGAAGAATCGAACCGGCGGCGCACCTGAGGTAGGTGATCAGGTGATTCAGGGCGAGCTGATGGGTCCCGATGCCGGCTTCACCGATTCTTTCGGCGGGGATTATCCGGAATTCACCCGGTTGAAGGCCTATGTCCGCGGCGTCAACGATGAGCACGAGATCGGGGTGCGCCCGGTGTACAACCGATGTGAAATTTTCAGGGGTCGTTCCGCAGTCGATTGCGGTCCATCCGTCGAGGTTGAGGTGGTGGGCGACATATATTCCCACGCTGTCATCCCTGCGCAGCGTATTCCCGATCCCCAGCAGCATATTCATGTTCACTTTGTGGCACATTCCTGCATATCAACATGACGCTGGTTTATCAGTAAGGTCTATCGTTATTGTATAACTCTACACGAAAGTTTTAAATAAAAAACGATGCTATAACCCTATGCGATACACGAACCGGGGTGAACGGATGGAAAACCAGATACTCTGCACCGGAATGCGGAACGGCAATGAAGGAAGGGTGATGCAGACGCTTTTCGGAACGGCATCATCCTTCGGTGGTTCCCTGCGTACCGGCGGGAGTTCTGAGATGATTGCAGCCCGGATCTGCCGCACTGCTCCCTCCGTCGATCCGCAGACGCAACTGGATTTTGTTGACCCTTCGGGACGGTACCGGGAGGCGCTCGTCCTCCTCGATGCGGATAAGGATGCATCGGATCCCCGTGTTTGGGAAAAGAAGGGCTACTGCCATGATAATCTGCGGCAGTACGAGGACGCTCTATGCTGTTACGATCGTGCGATCGCCCTCGCGCCGAGGTTCGCACGGGCGTGGAACAATAAAGGCATAACGCTGGGCAAAATGGGACGATACGCCGAGGCAGTGCGCTGCTTTGACCGCGCGATCGAGATAGCGCCGCAGTATGTGCGGGCGTGGCATAACCGGACGTATTACCAGAAAATTGCACGGTATTGCGGGACGGAACGCGGGCGGGAGCCCGAAATCCGGTAATATCCCCCTTTGCCTGTCATTCTTCTCATCATCGCTTCTTTTTTTGGGCTGCCATCCGTCATCGTACCTGACGGTACCCGGCTCTCCTCAGGAGCCAGCCGGCAGCGTGTGCAATGAGTATGGTTCCCCCGCCGATGGCCAGAATCCTGCCGTCAAGCTGGGCCATGAACAGGATGCATGTCGCAATGCCGGCAACCGGGATGAGAGGAATGCGCCCGATGGTGAAGGGCACGACAAACGGGCGGTGCCTGCCGGGGTCCTTGATCCGCAGTGCCACGACAGCGGCATTGATGACGGCAAAGGTGATAAAAAGCGTGAAATTTGCAACCAGTGCCACGTCACGAATCGTCCCGAGGGAGAGAAAGGCAAGCGAACAGAGCAGGCATGCCGCTATCGCGAAACCCGGTGTGTGCGTTTTGGGATGAACCGAGCCGAGCCACGCCGGAAGCGAGCCTGACTGCGCCATCCCGTAGAGGATCCGGGAAGATGCGAGAAGCATGAGGAGTGCGGTGTTCGCCGTGGCGAAGAGCGCGATGATGGTAAAGGCAAACGATCCCGCATCGCCGAGCACCTGCCCCGCGATGACGGCGAACGGTGCCGGCGAGCCCGCCAGCTGCTGCCATCCCCCGATACTCACCGCCGCGATCGCGACGGCGATATACAGGAGGATGGTCACGACGAGGGCCATAAGCAGCCCCTGGGGGATGGTCCTCTCCGGGTTCACGGTTTCTTCCGAGAGTTTGACGATCTCCTCAAATCCCTGGTAGGCAAAAAAGAGGAGTGCCGCGGCGGAGAGCACGCCGGGAAACCCGGCCGGCATCTCCCAGTAGTCAACCGAACCGAGATACGGCAGCCCGATGGCGATAATCCCGAAAAGCCCGCCTGCTTCGATCAGGGTAAAGACAATGACGAAAGCGGCGGACTGCCGGATGCCGGCAAAAATTACCCCGGAGAGCGCGAGAAGCAGCACCGATGCGACGGCAAGGAGAGGAAAACCGGTAACTTCCCTGAAATAGCCGGCGAAACCGAGTGCAACCGTCGCCGCCCCGACGATGCCCGACAGGACCACCATCATGCCCACGATGAAGGCGAGTGATGCGCCGAACGAGCGTGCGGTATATTCGTGCTCCGCGCTCGCCAGCGGGAACATGGACGAAAGTTCCGCATAGGAGAGGCCGGTGAACGCCGCGATCGTGGCGGAAAGAAGAAAGGCCATCCAGAGCGCGTTGCCTGCGATGCCTGCAGCTTCACCGATGAGGGCGTATATGCCCGCCCCGAGAATGACGCCGATGCCCGACAGGACGACCTCGAAGGGGGTGAGCGTCCTTTTCAGCGATGTCCGGTCCTCCATTGGCCTGATCACATCCGTACCGGCACGTTCTCGCACGACTCCTATTTATCGTGTGCGATCCGGGATGCAGAAAAAGTCATCCCGGTTGCCGCCGGCGGATCAACGGGTCAGCGCGCCTCAGGATTCTCCTCCCAGAGCCCGAAGGTGTTGCCCTCGGTATCGATGCATACCGCGAGGTACCCCCAACCGGGAACCGCCGTCTTCGGGAGCGTGATCGTGCCGCCGAGGCGCTGCACCTTCTCTGCCGTGGCATCGACGGAAGGAACGCCGATGTACGTGGTGATGCGCTGGTCGGGGCTTCCCCGTTTTCCCATGCCTCCGCCAAGACCGGGGCTGCCGTCTGGCTGGTCGGTTTCGATGAGATAGAAGTCATCCATTCCGGGGATGGCATTGAATTTCCAGCCGAACAGTTCGGTATAGAATGTTCGTGCCCGTTTCGGATCATCTGCCGGAAGGTCGAAATGCACAATGGTCGGCATTGCAGGTTCACCGCTTGAGAATGGGCACGCCGGGTATATGGCATTTCGCACCGCGGGTGGTGCGCGATTGAACAGCGCGCGTGCGGATGAAAAACCGGAAACTCCGGTGGTAGGGGCTCCGGCACCGCAGGCCGCACCCTTGCCGTTCGGATGCTTTCTGGCAGGTACCGGACGATTTTTCGTATCGCGGGTCCGGGGCAGCGGTTCCTGCCCGCGTGCGGTCCCGCAGTCAGGCCCTGTACCGGTGGTTGTCCGTCGCGTTTTTCTGCTTTTCGGCGAAAAAATGGGATTTATTCGGCCCGCAGGGCTTCGATCGGATCGAGATCCGCAGCCCGCCATGCAGGGTACACGCCCGAGACGATGCAGATCACGATACCGACCGCCATGGCCATCGGAATATAGATGATGCTCCCGTAGTGGAAGAAATAGTCCGTTGTCCCGACCATCGCAAGCACGACAAGATACCCGAGCGCAAGGCTTGCCAGCGCCCCGAGCCCCGACCCGACGATCCCGAGAATCGTCGCCTCGTAGATGAACATGCGCCGCACTTCGCTCTTCTGCGTCCCGATGCTTCGGAGAATCCCGATCTCGCGGATACGCTCGGTCACGGACATCATCATGACGTTGAATATCGAAACCGCTGCGACGAGAAGCGATATTCCGGCGATGGCCATCACGAACGTGGTCATGGTGCCGAGGGTCTCGGTGATGGTCTCCATCATCCGGCTGCTGTCCGAAACCGTGACGGTATCCTCTTTCTTGTTCATCTCCTCTTCGATCTCCGCCGTGGCGGCATCTGCATCGTTGAGATCGTCGAGCACGATGTTGACCTGGCTGTATTCTCCCTCGGTGCCGTAGATCCCGATAAAGAGTTTCTCGGTTCCGATGATTGCCGAGTCCGTAGAGAGATCCATCGACATGCCCCGCTCCTCGAGGATGCCGACAACGCGGACCGTCGTCGTGGCTCCTTCATCCGGATCACCAATCTCGAGCCTGCTGCCGATCTTTAAGTCCCAGCGTTCCGCAAGGCTGGGGCCGATAAGGACGGCACTCGTGCTTTTCGGAAAGGCACCGTCCGCAAGGGTCAGGATCTCCGGGATGACGGCCGAGTCGAGGCCGTAGATCGTCGCCCTTCCGCTCTTGTCGCTGATTTCGATGGTGTCCGACTCCTGGTACACGGCATAGACAAGGCCGTATTGCGATGCGATACGCTGGATGTCGTCGAATTCGTCGTCACTGATGTATTCGTCCTCGTCATCCGACGACCCTCCGCCACCCCCGCCGGGAGGTCCGCCCATCCCCATGCCTCCCCCGCTGGCATCGGGACTGACGACGAGGATGTTGGCCATTTCGGAGAGCTCCTCCGTCACGGAGAGCGTCATGTTGGCGCCCATCATGCCCATGGATGCGATGGCAACGACGCCGATGACGATGCCGAGCGCGGCCAGCACCGAGCGCAG
>JAAEEQ010000128.1 GCA_013415665.1 Methanomicrobiales archaeon | reverse complement strand
CCGCCGCCGATATCGAGGAACTGCAGGTCAATCCCCAGATCCGTCACCTCCCGCGCGACCTCAACCATGACCCCCGCCGCACGGGCGAAGGGCCCGACTTCAAGAATCTGCGACCCGATATGGCAGTGCATGCCGACCGGACGGACATGCGAACATGCACGGGCCTCCCGGTAGGCATCAAGAATCTGCCCGGCAGGAATGCCGAATTTGCTGGTCTTTAAGCCGGTCGCAATCTTCGGGTGGGTGGGCACCTCAAGCGCGGGGTTGACGCGGAACGCGATCTCGACAGTGCGGCCTGCGGCAGCCGCCGCGGCATTGAGCTGACGGAGTTCGTCGAGCGAATCGACCGAAACCCGCACACCCTTTTCAATCGCCAGCGCGAGATCGGCAGGGCTCTTGGAACTGCCGTTGAACAGCAGCAGAGCCGGATCCATCCCTGCCGCGAGTGCGAGGCGCAGTTCGCCGGAAGAGAAGACGTCGGCTCCCGCCCCCTCCCGTGCAAGCGCCCTGAGGATGGCGAGGTTGCCGTTCGCCTTTGCGGCATAGAGCATCTGGACCTTTGCATACCTGCTTTTGAGCGCGGAGGAGAACCTGCGGAAATTCTCGCGTATCCGCATCTCGTCGGTCACGTACAGCGGCGTGCCGTATGCCTCTGCAAGGGCGACGCAGTCATGCCCGCCGATGTGCAGGCGGCCGTCCAGGACGGTCAGGTGCGGCGGCAGGTTCACAGGGCAAGCCCCCGCATGCGCTCGAGCGCTTCCTCGATCCGTTCCACGGATCGGGTGATGGCAAACCGCACGTATCCTTCTCCGGATGGCCCGAACCCGACGCCGGGCGTCACGACAATCCCGGCCTCATCGAGCATTTTTGCTGCAAACGCCATGCTGTCGGAAACGGGCATCCAGACATAGAAGGTCGCCTTCGGGAGCGGGACGTCGAATCCGAGCTCGGAAAGGCCGCGGACCAGGACGTTCCGGCGCTCCTCGTAGACGCGGCACGCATCGGCGACGCACTGCTGGGGGCCGGTGAGGGCAGTGATGCCCGCCCTCTGGATTGCATCGAACGCCCCCGAATCGACGTTGGTTTTTACACGGCCGAGCCCGGCAATCACGCCGGCATTGCCTGCCGCCATGCCGAGGCGCCAGCCGGTCATGTTGTAGGTCTTTGAAAGCGAATGCATCTCGATGCCGACATCCGCCGCTCCGTCCGTTTCAAGGAACGACGGTGCCCGGTAGCCGTCGAAGGTTATTTCGGAATAGGCGTTGTCATGCACGACGACGATATCGTGCTCCCGGGCGAAGTCGACGACCTCCGCGAAGAACGAGCGCGGGGCGACGGCGGCGGTCGGGTTGTTGGGGTACCCGAAGAACATCAGCTTCGCCCGCTCGCACACTTCCCTGGGGATGGCGTCGAGATCCGGGATGAAATCGTTCCCTCCGGTAAGGGGAAGCACGTGTACCTTCCCTTCGGCAAAGAGGGTCGACGTTTTGTACACCGGATAGCCGGGGTCCGTTGCGAGGACATAATCGCCGGGATTGACGAATGCCTCAGGGATATGGGCTATCCCTTCCTTCGAACCGATGAGGGCGAGAACCTCGGTTGCGGGATCGAGGTCCACCGAAAACCGTCCCCGGTACCACGAGGCGACGGCCTCCCGGTACGCGTACATGCCGGTATAATCCGGATAATGATGGGTTGCGGGGTCCCGTGCTGCGGCGCAGAGCGATTCGACGATATGGGCAGGTGTCGGGAGATCGGGGTCACCGACACCGAAATCGATGACGTCCACGCCCTGCCGCCTCTTCTGGGCCTTCATTTCGTCGATTCGTGCGAAAAGGTAGGGAGGGAGATGATCCAAGCGTCTGGCGTACATTCTGTATATGCATGCAACGCGGCGCCACATTAACATTCACCACCCGCGAAAACAGTCCGCTTCCCGTGCCTCCTATATAGGGGGATGGACCAATACATGTCATTGCGAGGGACGGTATGCAAACCTTTATGGACGAACATCCGGCTATCCGGGTAGAGGGAGGGACGGCGACCCGTTTTATGGATCATGTGATCCGGGAAGACCGGTTCGCACTCCACGTGAACGGCGTCCTGCTGCTCGAGCAGATAGCATCGGCGGATCATCTTGCGGAACTTGGTGCGGGATTCGTCATCTCCGAAGGCATTGCCGATTCCGTCGAACGGGTCGAGGTTGCGGGCGACGGCATCTGGGTGGAGGCCGATACCCGCGGGGACATATCACTCGAATGCCGGACCTGCGGCGGTTTCGGAACGAAAAAGCCACCGAAATGCGTATCCTCACGCCTGAGCGTCACGCCGGCTGATGTTGCCGGGGTGACCGGCGCTATCGAGTCGGAAACCTGGAGGAGGACCGGCGGCGTGCACTGTTCGGTGCTGTATTCCGAAGGGGAGATTCTTGCCCA
Source organism: Methanomicrobiales archaeon (assembly GCA_013415665.1). Lineage (GTDB taxonomy): Archaea > Halobacteriota > Methanomicrobia > Methanomicrobiales > Methanomicrobiaceae > LKUD01. Next base: position 1,715 of record JAAEEQ010000128.1, on the reverse strand, counting down.
GATCTGCGATATCGGAAGGCACAATACGGTTGACAAAGTGATCGGGTATGCCGAACTCAACGGCATCGACCGATCGCGCTGCTGTATCGGCTGCACCGGGAGGCAACCCGCGGGAATGGTCGCAAAAAGCGCAAACGGCGGCATACCCGTCGTCATTTCGCGGGCGGCATCCACGAACCTCGGCATCCTCACCGCCGAGGAAACGGGCATAACCCTCATCTGTTTCTCGCGGGGCGGGAGGTTCACCATCTACAGCAATCCCCAGAGGATTGCCGGCATTGCATCACATGCCACCCGCGGAGGAGAGCGTGCATGAATGAGAAATCGTTGCGCGGCACCGCGCTTGTCATGCTGGGGTGCCCGCAGGTACCAATCCAGACCAGCGCGGCACTGTACCTGGTGCACGGGCTGCGCAAAGCCGGCATACCGGTGACCATTGCAGGCACGCCATCCGCGCGGGCACTCCTCGAAGTGGCGGACCCGGAGCGCGTGTATCTCGATGAGGTCGTGGATCTCGACGCCTGCATCGGGTTCATCGCTGAAGGAGAGCGTGATTTTTCGATGAGCTTCGTGTTCGTTCACAACGATGCCGGCGTTGCCTACGTGGCAAGCCTTGCGGCGATGTCAAAAGGCAGGGTGCATGCCGTGGTCTTCGGCGGCAGTACGGAAGAGATCGTCGCCCAGCTACAACAGGTTCCCTGTGAAATTATCACTGCACGGGGGAGCCATAATCCGCTTCCGATGAAGAAAAAACTTGACGGGGTGCTGCAATGGGTTGTATCGAATCGATGAAACACGAGATCATAGCACGGCAGATCTCGTTTACCGAGGCCTCCTCCTACATCCGGAGCAACACCGCCGAGGTGTACGAGGTCCCGCCCGGCTTTAAGATTTTCGACGTGTATATTATCGGCATTCCACCGATATTGCTGGGGATTGACGGGACGGTGATCACCTTTCCCTACACCAAACCCTGCCACGGGACATTTCTCTTGCGGATCGACAGTCCCGAGGAAGCCGGCCGGATTCGCGCCGCGGCAAAACGGGTCAGGAAGTAGGGGGCCTTACCCCTGCTCCGGAACGCCCTGCAGGTAGTGGCCGGCGGTGATCCCCCCGGCTGCCAGTTTTTTCACGCGGTCCTTTGCAGCCGCCAGGATCTGTTCGATTCCGGGATCCCCCGACGCCGTCCGTTCGATCGCCTCCCGGTAGGATGCCGCCAGCACCGTTGCGGAATCACCGCTCCTCCGCCTGAGATCGATGGCCAGGGCATCGAATTCCATGGCAAGGAGCTCAGGGATCCTGTCGATGAGGCAGGTATCCACGGCATTGAAGACATGCGTGCGGCAGGCGGCATCGATGGTGACCGGAAAAATGCGCCCGCGTTCGTCCCGGATGCCGGTCCAGGCGCGTGAAGGATCCGGCATGCCGGCATGTGTGCGGCAGAGGCAGTCCTCCGACACCATGAGTTCGACGGCACCGTGAACGATGCATTCGAGCGCCGGAGAACGATCACTGCGTGCATACCGGACCAGGCTGCGCATCTGCTCGCCGGAGAGTTCCTGCGACAGGGTAAGGCCCGAGAATAGCCGGCCATAGTTCCGGACGGCGCGGTAGTTGAAAACATTTAACGCTGCCGATCCGAACAGCGGCAGATCGGGGCAGCAGTTCCTGACCGCCAGGGCTTCACCGCCCCCTGCAACCATCACCCCGTCGAG
>JAAEEQ010000127.1 GCA_013415665.1 Methanomicrobiales archaeon | reverse complement strand
CTCGTATACTCCGCAGATAGCAGCTGTTGCGCATCACCGCCGAAAAGGCGGCAGTACTCTTCGATATACGGGCGGATGCGCTCGCGGTCGTTGTCGGTAAAGGGAAACGACTTGGCGCCGACACCGAGATACCATTCGTCGATCCCGCCGCGGATGATGATCTCACCGCCATGTATGCCGCTGCCGATGCCGCGCTCGGAAACGGCGCGATCGCTGCCGATGCCCAGCACGATGAGAAGCCCTCCCGCCATGTATTCGCCTAAGAATGCACGGCTCGTGCCCCCGACGACAAGCACCGGGCGCTTGTTCCGGTACTCCTTCATGTGGATCCCGCCCCGGTACCCGATATCGTCGCGGACGAATACCTCGCCGCCCCGCATGCTGTGGGCGACCGCATCGCCGGCACTGCCGAAGATCACGATGCGCCCCGCGTCCATGGTATTCCCCGGGGCATGCTCGCAGTTGCCGTGCACGATGCAGGTCGGCCCGCTCATGAACATGCCGAGATCCCCGCCGGGAACACCGTTGACGATAATGGAAACGTTTCCTTTCAGGCCGTTGCCGATAAACCGCTGCCCGAGCACGTTATCGAGCACGATCTCCTCGGCGCCATCGGCGGCGGCGGCCCGGATCAGCCGGTTGAGAGGCGTGTAATGCATTCCCTTCGCATCGATCACCACTTTCTTCGCCATGGTCAGGCCCCCACCATCCGCACGTCCAGCACCTTCATGATCCCTTCGTCGAGCAGGTACCCCCGCAGCCGGTCGCGGTTGCCGCGGAGGCTCTCGATGCTGTTGATGCCCGCAGCGCCCATCAGTTCGGCGAGCTCGAGCGTCCAGCCGCGGATGAGGTTCGCCGCCTGCTGTGACCCGGCATCGGGATCAAGGCGCCGCACGAGATCCTCGCGCTGGGTGGCGATGCCCCACGGGCAGAGCCCGCGGTAGCAGCTCCCGCAGACCCGGCAGCCGAGCGCCACCAGTGCTGCGGTGCCGATATAGACGGCATCGGCGCCAAGGGCGATTGCCTTGGCAACGTCGGCACTCTCCCGCAGGCCGCCGCTTGCGATGACCGAGACTTCGTTCCTGACCCCCTGCTTGCGGAGTTTCTCATCAACCGCGGCAACGGCCGCTTCGATGGGAATGCCGACATGGTCGCGGAATACCCGCGGCGCCGCCCCGGTACCGCCGCGGAATCCGTCCACGACAACGGCATCCGCCGAGGACCGCGCGATGCCCGATGCGATTGCAGCGACATTGTGGACGGCCGCGATTTTTACAAAGACCGGCTTTTTCCACTCCGTCGCTTCTTTTAAGCTCCGGACGAGCTGTGCAAGGTCCTCGATGCTGTAGATGTCATGGTGGGGTGCCGGGCTGATCGCATCGCTCCATTCCGGGATCATGCGGGTCTCGGAGACATCGGCCGGGACTTTTTCGCCGGGAAGATGGCCGCCGATGCCGGGTTTCGCACCCTGCCCGATCTTGATCTCGATGGCGGCTCCCCGTTCGAGGTAGTTGATGTCGACGCCGAACCGCCCCGACGCGGTCTGGACAATCATGTTGTCCTGGTACGGGTACAGGGCGCGGTGCAGGCCGCCTTCCCCCGTTCCCATGAAGGTACCGGTTGCCTGTGCCGCCCGTGCAAGGCTGAGCTGGGCGTTGAGGCTGATCGCACCGTAGCTCATATGCCCGATCATGATCGGTGTTTCGAGCTGGAGGTTCGGCGCCAGTTCCGTCACCAGTTCAGTATCGCCCGCTGCTTTCTGTTTGAATGTCAGTTTCTGGGGCTTTTTCCCGATATACGTCCGGAGCTCCATCGGCTCGCGCAGAGGATCGATGCTCGGGTTGGTGACCTGGCAGGCGTCGAGGACAAGGCGGTCGAAGATGACGGGATAATCAAGCGCATTGCCCATGCCGGAAAGAATGATCCTCCCCGTCTTCGCCTGGTTGTAGATCGCCTCCCGGACTTCCCGGGTCCAGAGCGGGTGGCTGCGGTAATCAACCGGCTTTTCCTCCATGGTTATTGCATCCCGGGGGCACATGGCGATGCAGCGGTGGCATGCGGTGCATTTCCTCGAGTCGATCATGATGCGGTCGCCTTCACGGCGGAACACGCCGTACGGGCAGTTTTCGATGCACCGCTCACAAAGCATGCAGGCATCGCGGTCAATCCCGATGCGGTAGCGCACCGGCATGCTGCCGACGGTCATCGCCTCACCCTCCCGATAACCGGCTCGCCTGCTCTCGGCATCCGCACCGAATCCAGATTGGGCTCCATGACGCGGATCGCCGCCTCTTCGCTTGAAATATACAGCCGATCGCCGGCTTCCGCGGTAATCAGGGGCCGGAGTTTGATGCGGTCCGTAAACCCGACAATCGCGTCCGAACGGGCGACGACGATCGCAAACGGGCCGTTCATCAGCGCCGGGCCGTAGGTCATCCGGAGTGCCTTGTTGAGTTTCTGCTCCGCGGGCTCCATCCGGTCGATTTCATCCCAGAACGGCGGCGCAAAGGCGCGGACGGCGAGTTCACGCGAGAGCCCGTGGCGCCTGCAGAGCAGATCGGTCAGGTATGCGACGACCTCCGTGTCGGTAAACATCGTGCACCGGTACCCGTAACTCTCGATATAGCGCCGGTTGGTGCCGTACGAGGTGATCTCGCCGTTATGAATGACGCTCCAGTCAAGGAGGTTGAAGGGATGCGCACCGCCCCACCATCCCGGGGTATTGGTCGGGTAGCGGTTGTGGCCAAGCCAGATATAGCCCTCATAATCCTCGATCCGGTAGAAATTCGCAACGTCCTCGGGCCATCCCGATGCCTTGAAGACGCCGATGTTCCTGCCGGAGGAGAAGACCAGCGCCCCGGGAACGGTCGTATTGATGCGGTTGATGAGGTGGATGATGATGTCCTCTTCGGGGGAGTGGGTTCCCGGCATCAGCGATGCGTCGGGTTTGAAAAAATAACGCCACGGCGTATGGATTTTACGCAGCCGGGGCTGATCGTGCGTGGGAATCTCCTCCTGGTGTTCGATCGCTCCCCAGCTTTCGAGGATGGCGTCAACCGCTGCCTTCGGCTCCACGATATTGTCGAAAAAGACGTGCAGGGCGAAGCAGTCGGCAAAATCGGGATACACGCCGTATGCTGCATATCCGGCTCCCTCTCCGCTTCCGCGCTCATCCATGAGCGAGAGGGCATTTTTAATCGCCGCACCATCCATCAGGGTGCGATCGCGGTCAATCACACTGATAATTCCACACATGGTAATCACGAATGCCAGCGATATTCTGATGTGAATGTCATCGCGTTGCCTATAGTGGTTGCTGCACAAGGTATAAATAGTAATGGGTAGAAGTTATCTTCCGAATGTCGCCAGACAGGACCTCAACAATGCTCGAAAGAATTGAGAAGGATGGCATTAAATTCATCCGTCTGCAGTTCTCCGACCTTCAGGGACACCCCAAAAATGTGGCCATACCCGTCAGCCAGGCGGAGAAGGCGCTGACCGACGGGATAGGATTCGACGGATCCTCGATCGAAGGCTTTGTCAGGATTGAAGAATCGGACATGATTCTCAAACCCGATCCGCAGACCTACACGAAACTCCCGTGGAGAACGGGCGTTGCCCGCTTCATCTGCGATGTGTACAAAGCCGACAACACCCCCTTCGAAGGCGACCCCAGAAACGTCCTCAAGCGGGTTATCGCCGACGCGGCAAAGGACGGGTATGTCTTTAACACCGGCCCCGAACTCGAATTCTTCCTGTTCAAAATGATCGACGGCCGGCCCACCACGGAATTTCAGGATCTCGGCGGGTACTTCGATCTTGCACCCACCGATCTTGCGGAGAACGTCAGGCGCGATATCATTATCGCGCTGACCGAGATGGGATTCGATATCGAGGCGTCCCACCACGAAGTCGCGGAGAGCCAGCACGAGATCGACTTCAAGTACGGCGATGCGCTGACAACCGCCGACAACACCCTCACCTTCAAGTTTGCGACCAAGACCATCGCACTCATGAACGGCCTGCACGCGACGTTCATGGCAAAGCCGGTCTTCGGCATCAACGGAAGCGGGATGCACACGAACTGCTCGCTCTTTAAAGACGGCGAGAATGCGTTCTTCGACCCGAACGGCCCGCAGCAGCTCTCAGAGACCGCCCATTACTTCATCGGCGGTCTGTTAAAGCATGTCAAGGCCATCAC
>JAAEEQ010000024.1 GCA_013415665.1 Methanomicrobiales archaeon | reverse complement strand
AGCCATAAATGGATTCAGTTCGACTCCTCCGAGACAGAGATTGAGATATGAAGTAACAACATCGATCATGCAGAAGACGAGCAGAATTGCCGCGGAAACCAAAATGAAATGCCTCCTAGCAACATATTCACGGCACATCTATTTTCAAAATAAAATAAAAACAATTGAATAAAAATAATATGCCATGCACTATTGATTATCATTAACATCCTGCTTTTTATTAAATTGTAATGTACCGGGAAAACTGCTATCAGAGTGCAAAATGAGTAAACTTGTTAGATTATTCCTTTAATTTCTTTTTTGCGTCTTTTGCGAGCTCCTCTACAGCCTCGGTAATTTCTTCGATTGCGGTTTCAAGACGTTCTCCCGCCTCACGTGCCTTCAGGCCGAGATGAGCCCTCCCTTGCTCGGTTCCAAGGAGTGTTTTTGAAAGTAACGTAATATTGCTGATTGCGGAATTGACGGAGCGCCTGGTCTCATCGACAAGATTATTAATATCACGTTTCGTTTCTCCTGCACCGCCGGCGTTGGCCTGATGTGCATTATCATGCTCTTTTTCTTCAATCCACCGCCCGTCTTTGAAATATCCACGTGTTCCAGCCATGGGTTCTGTCCTCAGGGAAGAATTGGCGTTCCCTCTTCATGTACCTATTGGACGGGAGAACCGGGGCGCTGGTAAAAAAGGGAAAAATTTACAGGAAAAGGGGTGCAAAGACCACGGCAACGATCGACATCAGCTTCAACAGGATGTTGATGGCGGGGCCCGAGGTGTCCTTGAAGGGATCGCCGACCGTGTCGCCGGTCACGCCCGCCTTGTGGGCAGGGGAGCCCTTGCCGCCAAGGTGGCCGAGTTCGATGTATTTCTTTGCGTTGTCCCATGCACCGCCGGCATTCGCCATCGTGATGGCAATCATGAATCCTGCTGCAAGCGATCCCGCAAGCAGGCCGCCCAGTGCGCCGGGCCCGAGGATCAGGCCGACGATGAGGGGAGCGGCGATGGCAAGCACTCCGGGTGCGATCATCTCGCGCAGCGCCGAGGTGGTGGAGATCGCGATGCAGGACTCGTAGTCGGGGTCCGCCTTGCCCTCCATCAGGCCCGGAATCTCCTTGAACTGGCGGCGGACTTCCACGACGATCTGGTAGGCTGCCTTGCCGACCGCCATCATCGTCATCGATGAGAAGAGGAATGGCAGCATCGCGCCGATCAGCACACCGATAAAGACGGGGGTGTCCAGGATGTTGATGGTGGTCAGGCCGACGGCACTCGCGTACGCGGAGAAGAGTGCAAGCGCGGTCAGCGCCGCCGAGCCGATGGCAAAGCCCTTGCCGATGGCTGCGGTGGTGTTGCCGACCGCATCGAGGGTGTCGGTGATCTTGCGGACGCCTGCTTCCTGGTGGGACATCTCGGCAATGCCGCCGGCATTGTCTGCAACAGGACCGTAGGCATCGACTGCAAGCGAAATGCCCAGCGTTGCGAGCATGCCGACTGCAGCGAGCGCAATGCCGTAGAGGCCGGCGAACTGGTAGGCAAGGAAGATCGCGATGCTGATCACGATGACCGGAAAGAGCGTCGATTCCATGCCCTTGGAAAACCCGGTGATGATGTTGGTGGCTGCCCCCGTTTCACAGGACTTGGCGATGGCAAGGGTGGGGGGGCGCTCGTAGGAGGTATAGTATTCGGTGATCTGGCCGATCAGGAACCCGGCAATCAGGCCGCCGACGGTAGCCACGAAGACGCCGAAGCCGTATTCTCCGAGGAGGCTTCCGGTGACGAAATAGGTGGCGATAATCACCAGCGCGAGTGCCGTGAGAAGGCCCTTGTTGAACGCCATGTGGATGGCGGACTGCTCGGTCTTGTTGGTCCGGACAAGGAACGTTCCGATGATGGAGCAGACAATGCCGAGCGCCGCGATTGTCACGGGCACAAGGATGACGTTCATCTGGGGGACGTTCGGAAAGACCGTTGCGGCGGTTGCCGCACCGAGGAGCATCGTGGCGACGATCGAACCGACATAGGACTCGTACAGGTCGGCGCCCATCCCGGCGATATCACCGACATTGTCGCCGACGTTGTCGGCGATGACCGCGGGGTTTCTCGGGTCGTCCTCGGGGATGCCCGCCTCGACCTTTCCGACAAGATCTGCGCCGACGTCAGCGGCCTTGGTGAAGATGCCGCCGCCGACACGGGCGAAGAGCGCAATCGAGGATGCGCCGAGCGAAAAGCCGGCGAGGATATTGACGAGATCGGCCTGCGGCATCGCGGGCAGCAGGGTGGAGAGCCCGATGAAGGCGACCGAGAGGCCGAACAGCCCAAGGCCGACAACGGACATGCCCATGACCGTTCCGCTCGCGAACGAGACCTTGAATGCCTCTGCGATCCCGCGGCGGGCTGCGTTGGTCGTTCTCCCGTTTGCCGAGGTCGCGGTAAACATGCCGATGTACCCGGCAGTTGCGGAAAGAACCGCACCCAGCACGAAACAGGCGGCGGTCATTGCTCCGTTCGGGAGCAGGAATGCGATAACGACGGCAAGCACCACCACGAATACCGCGATGGCACGATACTGACGGTTCAGGTAGACCATCGCTCCCGTGTGGACGGCAGCGGTGATCTTCTTCATCAAATCAGTGCCTTCGCCTTCTTTGCGGACGGTCATGAAGGAATATGCCGCGAAAAGAAGGCCCAGCAGGGCACAGATCGGTGCCAGATAGACTAAGGGATCCATGTACTTCGTTCCTCCGGTTTGCCCTGCACCCACCAGACGGTGCGGGACAAAAACGTTTCCTACTAATGTGCTTCTTCAATGATAAAAAAGCGCGCATATTTTGGGCTGCTGCACCACCTGACAACCGGGGGGCATGCCGCACTATGCGGAAAAGTCCCTGACCTCCGCCTCAAGGGTGCAGAGATCGACGACGGTCGCCCGGGCTGGTGTCGGCTGGATATTCATCTGCTTCTGGAATTTCGTCTGCGCCTGCCAGGTTCCGGCATTGACGCAGAGGACGTTGCGGTACCGCCGCATCCCGCAGATATGGACGTGGCCGGTGTGGAGTATCTCCGGCACGGGATCGATGATAAGGCGGTCCTGCTTCGCCGCAACGATCGGGGTGCGCATGCCGTAGGTGCAGGCAAGATGGCGCCGGCGGAGCATCTCTTCCATCATGGGTGCGGGATTCGTATAGGAAGCGCCCGGGATCATCGAGATGAGATCGTCGTAGGAGCGCCCGTGGTACATCAGCACCCTGACCCCCTGCAGGCTGACGAGCGCGGGATTTTCAACGAGCGTGACGTTTTTGGGAAACCGTTCGGTAAACGCGGGCGGAAGGGCTGGCTGGGGCTCCGATCCCCGTACGACGTCGTGGTTGCCGGGCGCGGCGATGATCTGGAGGTCGCCCGGCAGGCGGCGCAGCATGTCGGCAAAAGCATTATACTGGTCATAGATGTTGGGGATGGTCAGTTCGTGCTCCTGGCCGGGATAGATGCCGATGCCGTCCACGAGATCGCCCGCGATGAGGAGGTAGCCCGCGCCGGAGGTTGCGAGCCACGATGAAAACCGGTCCCACGCCTCGGGCAGGAAAGTATCGCTGCCGACATGCACGTCGGAGATGAGCACCGCTTTTCCGGGCCGGTCGCTCGTATAGGGTGCGTTGTTGACGGGAATGTCGGGGCGGACGAGCGTTTCGGCAAAGAAGAGGTTGCCGTCGGACGAGAGTTTGCCCCGCACACCGACGACCTCGTCGGGCACGATCTTTTCCGCCTCGGAAAAGATGTCGCGGTCACGGTTGAAAAGCACCGGCACCGTCGCCGTGGCATCTTCGAGCGTCGCCATGCGGTGACCCTTTGCCGTCGTCCGCACGTCTGTCACCATGCCGATAATGCCCGCGTCCTCCTGCCGGTACCGGCTGTTGCGCACCAGCGCCTCTATCGGCAGCGGCGAGACCCGGCTGCGCATCATCTGGGAAAGGCGGGTGTACCGGTCGCGGAAATAATGCATGAAATCGGTAAATTCCACCCCCTTGCCGTTCGGCACGGCATGGCCGGAGATAATTTCGAGGGAGGGATCGCCGAGGAACCGCGTGCCGTCCCGCTCGGTCTTCAATCCCGGCAGGTGCTGCGGCCCGACCACGACGGCCCCTTCGGGTACGGCCGCGAGAATATCCTCGATAAGATCGGGGTTCTGCCGTTCCCTGAGGTACGACACGACGGCGGGATGCACCTGCAGGTTCGTGGCAAGGAAGCGGCGGACGATCTCCCGGTCTTCGAGCATCACTATGCTGTTGGTCCGGCCCGGCAATAGCATTTTTTTATCGGGACGGTGCCGCCGGCATTCCCGACGGATTATCTTATGAGGGGCGAACAACAAACCAGAACCAGTATGCAGGATCCAGCAGGGAACGGGGTGATCCGCAGGTTCATGGAAAGCACGCATCCCGCCGCCGTGCTCGCACGGGATATCGCGTGGGTTGCCGCGGTGGTCGGGGGCGTCGCCCTCGTGCTCTTTCTGGCGAGCGGGACCTGGCCTGCGGTCGTCGCTGTCGAGTCGGAGAGCATGGTGCCGAACATGCAGGTGGGCGATCTGGTCTTTGTCGTTGCCCCGGATCGCTTCGGCGCGCTGCAGTCTTGGGAGGAAGGCGAGGCATCCGGCTATGCGCCCTTCGGCACCTACCCCGACCGGCAGGGCAACATGCCCTACGGGGACGTCATCATCTACCGCCCCAACGGCGATACCCGGGTGCACCCGATCATTCACCGGGCGATCTCGTATGAGACCGGCACGGACCAGGGCTATGTCACCAAAGGCGACAACAATCCCGCCGCCGACCAGAATACCTACTATCCGGGCATCGGGTACATCAGGCCGGTAAAAAAGGAGTGGATCGTCGGCAAGGCACTCTTTTCCGTGCCCCTCGTCGGTTACCTGCCGCTGAACATCGTCCCGTTTGCGGTGCTGATCCTGCTCGCCGTCATCATCCATGAACTGCTGTCCCGGAGAAAAGATGAGCAGCCTCCGGCACCGCGTTCGCAGCATTCAGGCAGGAAAAAAAGGTGAATACCATGCGTCAGTTACTCGATGATGTCCTTTCCGGACACCGCCTCACCGAAGCAGAGGCAGTCTCGCTCTTGAAGGTCCGCGATCGCCGCATCTGGGAGATTGCAGCGGCGGCAGACGCGGTGCGCGAACGGAAAGTCGGCAACGTGGTCACGTACGTGCGCAATCAGAACCTGCATATCACCAACATCTGCAAGAATATCTGCGGATTCTGCGGGTTCGGAAAGCCGAAGGGCGCCGAAGGGACGTACCTGTTCGGAAAGGAGGAGATCCAGGCGCAGGTCGCCCTTGCACGGGAGCGGAAGGTGACGGAGATCTGCATGCTCTCGGGCGTGCACCCCGATTTTACCCTTGAAACCTATGAAGCGATGATCGGGTGGGTGCGCGCGATGATGCCGGAGGCGGACATCCACACGGCAAGCCCCGACGAAGTGGCATGGGCCGCCGCGCGAAGCGGCGTTTCCGAGGCGGAAGCCCTCGAGCGCCTGCGCAAAGCGGGCCTGGGCACACTGCAGGGGACGGGAGCCGAGATCCTGGTCGACGAGGTGCGCCGGGTCATCTGCCCACGGAAGGTCGACACGCACACCTGGGAACGGATCATCCGGCTGGCGCACGGGATGGGGATCCGATCGACTGCCACGATCATGTACGGCTCCGCGGAGCGCTGCGAGGACCGCATCGCCCACCTCGGCATCCTGCGGCGGATCCAGGACGACACCGGGGGCTTTACCGAACTTGTGCCCCTCTCGTACCTGCACGAAAACACGCCCCTCTATACGGCCGGCATCACCTCCGCGGGCGCGACCGGGCGGGAAGACCTGCTGCTGTTTGCGGTGGCCCGCCTCTTTCTGGACAACTTCGACCATATCCAGATATCCTGGGGAAAGGTGGGGGTGAAGCTGGCAGAGCTCGGCCTCTGCGCCGGTGGCGACGATCTCGGCGGTACGATGTTCTGCGATGCGGTCTCCGTCGATGCAGGTGCGGAAGGTGCAGACTATCTTGATCCGGCGACGATGCGCCGGATCGCCGAAGACCTCGGCCGTGAACTGCGCCAGCGCACGACCACTTACGGGCGCGCCTGAGTCGCTCCCTGCAACGCCGCGGCGCGGGCGAGCCGGATATCGGTCCATGAATAGCGATCGCCCAGGGATCGTTTCAGGGCCTTGATATCGGTGGTGCCGAGCGCCGTGATCGCGTCCCGCACCGCCTGCTGCTTCTCCGGCATGACGAGATCGTCGATCGAGATAGCCTCGCCCGACAGGATCAGCGCTTCGAGGTGAGCGCCGACGATGTCCTCCGTCAGATCGCGTTTTCGTGCAATTTCACGGACGGTCAGCCCCTGGCGGTAGAGGCCCGCCGTTTCCCGGAGGGTGGCGCCGGAAAAAGCAACCGATCCTGCCGTCCGTGCAGGGACATCAGGCGGAACCCCTTCCCTTTCATATGCGGCGATCGCGGCAAGAAAACGGTCCCCGAACGTCTGCACCTTCTTTTCGCCCACCCCCCGTATGGCAAGGAGTCCATCAGGCGTGGACGGCCGCCGCGATGCCATCTCCCTGAGGGTCGCGTCGGAAAACACCATGTAGGGCGGGATGCCGGCAGCTCCGGCAAGCTCTTTTCTTACGAGCCGCAGGCGGCTGAAGAGGGCATCGCCCGGTTCGTCCGCGGCCGCCCCGCGAGGAGCGGTGCGGGGCGCCGGCAGGAGCACCTTCGCCTCTCCCGATGCAATCCGGCTGCTGTCGGGGGAGAGAACGATGACCGGATAGCGTCCTGTGCGAGGTAGCCCTGCCGCACCAGTTCCCGGATTGCCCCGATGCACTCCTCGCGGCCGTATGCTTTGCCGGCACCGAAATGCCCCCGGCTGTGATCGCCGCGCTCCCGGATACGGCCCGAACGCGATCCCCGCAGCACATCGGCGATGTAGCCCGCCCCGTACGCTGCCGGCAGCTCCCCGATGCACCCGATGATCAGCCGTGCGAGCGCTGTCCCGTCGACAAACGACCGGGGGTTTTTGCAGGCGTCGCACCGGCCGCACCGCCCGGGGGCAAAGCTCTCGCCAAAGTACGCAAGCAGCGATGCGGCCCGGCATCCCGTGCCCCCGCACCATGCGAGAAGTGCGTTTAAGCGCCGGTATGCTGCCTTTTTTTCAACATCGCTCTCCATCCGGTCGATGAAGTAGGTGACCTTCGCCCGGTCGCCGGGGCTGTAGAGGAGGAGGCAGGCGGCGGGTTCGCCGTCCCTGCCCGCACGCCCTGTCTCCTGGTAGTAGTGCTCGAGATCGCGCGGAAGATCTGCATGGATGACGAACCGGACGTCCGGCTTGTCGATGCCCATGCCGAAGGCCACGGTGGCGACGATGATGGCGATATCGTCCCTGATAAACCGGTCCTGCGTCTCGGCACGGAGATTCTTGGGCAGGCCGGCGTGGTAGGGCAGGGCACGGTACCCGTCGCGCTGCAGCCTGCGGGCAAGCTCTTCAACGCTTTTTTTACTGGTGCAGTAGATGATCCCCGCATCCTGCCGGTGCCGGCTGATGTGCCTGACGATCTGTTCGTAGGCATTCTTCTTTTCCCGGACCTCGTAGCTGAGGTTGTGTCGGTAAAAGCTCCCGATTGAGACGAGCGGGTCGTTCAGCGAAAGCTGATCGATGATATCCTGCCTGACGGCAGGTGTCGCCGTGGCGGTCAGGGCGATGACCGGAACCCTGCCTATCGCCCGCCGGAGCCGGTTGAGCTGCCGGTATTCCGGCCGGAATTCATGCCCCCACTGGGAAATGCAGTGCGCTTCATCGACCGCGATCAGGCTGATGGAAAGCCGCTTGCAAAAGGAGAGAAAACCGGGCTGGGCGATACGCTCCGGCGAGACATAGAGGATCTTGACGGCTCCCGACAGCAGGCGGTCCTCGATGCGCTTCCGCCCGGCATAATCGAGGGTGCTGTTGAGCACTGCCGCGGGCACCCCGTTTTCCACGAGGCCGTCCACCTGGTCCTTCATGAGGGCAATGAGCGGTGAAATGACAAGGGCGACACCGGGGAGCAGCAGCGCCGGGAGCTGATAACAGAGGGATTTGCCGCCGCCCGTCGCAATGATCGCAAGCACGTCCCTGCCCGAACACAGTCCTGCGATAATATCTTCCTGATGCGGAAGAAACGCGGAAAATCCGAAATACCGTTTGAGGGTGCGGTACAGGATCTCCCGTTCCATGCGAGAAGGTATGCGGGGGAAACGGCATTAATCCTTACAATAGACAAAAACGGTGCGTGGGCCCGGCAGGGTGCCCCGACCACAAACACTTTGGAGATGCGAGACGACATTTTTTTTCAACTCCACCGGAAACGGACCGGATCTGGGGAGACCATTTCCATGCATTATCCCGACATGCGTGCCTCCGGACATGCCCTTCCGCGCTCATGGCGGCTGTGTATTCCTGCGGGCATCTACGGCCTGTATCTCTGTCTCCTGTACTGGCTCCTCCCGTCGCAGGATTTCTTTGTCTTTCTGGGCCTCGCGGTCACCTATCTTCTCCCCCCTGCAGGCAAGGAATCGGTCATCCCGCTCGGTATCGTGCTCGGCGAGGCGTGGTGGCTGGTGGCGCTGACATGCGCCCTGCTCGATATCGTCTGTGCCCTGTTCGTGGTATGGAATTTCGACCTCCTGCTGTCCGCCCCCCTCATCGGGCCCGTTATCCGGGAATGCGCCGGAAAAGGAAAGGAATGGATAGCCGCCCACCACTGGCTTGCACGGATGTCGTATGCCGGGCTGTTCCTTTTTGTTCTCTTCCCGCTCCAGGGCTCCGGAGGCATCAATGCGACGATCATCGGCAGAATGCTCGGAATGGGCGTCATCCCCGTCGTTTTCTGCATTACGGCGGGTTCGGTGCTGGGCTGCGTTTCGATTGCGATGGGTGCGGCATACCTCAATTCCGCCCTTGCCTCCGGCGGGACGCTCATCCTCGCCGTTCCCGCAGCCGTTGCCCTTGCCGGCTCCGTTCTTTTCCTGCTGCGCCGGCAGGCGGAGAAGGCATAAGGGCTTTCCTTTCCCGCCCCATTTTAAAATCTGACCCGCAGGTTCGCCCGTGTACCCCGCCGGTTGAAAATATTCAAATATACTGCGGTGGTATGTTCCCCCTGTACCAGGGAGACGTTTGTATGAAACCGACAGCCGTTGCCTGCATCATGCTGGCATTGCTCATCCTGGCGGCGCCCGTTGCCGCCGAGAACCAGAAAGGGATTCACGAGCCCGGAACCGGGATAGACGCCACCGGCGGTGATGCGGCGTCGCAGGGCGGGAACGCGACCCTCCTTGCAGGAACCGGCGCCGCAAGCGCCGGCAGCGGCACGTCCGCACCGCAGGGGCAGCAGCAGAGCACCGCGACTGAACTGCAGCAGCGGCAGCAGGCGAAGCAGGCGGAGCTCAATGCTCAGCTGCAGTCGATGGGCGCTGCCGACCAGAATGTCTACCGCAACCAGAATGCGGTCCGGGTGGCGGTGCATACGCTGCTCGGCCTCGGGAACCAGACCGGTGTCGGGAACAATATCTCGGTGCTGGCCAACCAGTTCAACAATTCCGTTCAGGCGTCCATCCGGGCCGAGAGCCGCATAGAAACCAGGAGCGGCGTGATGCGGTTCCTTGCCGGCGGCGATGACGAGGCGGCAGGGGAGCTCCTGATGCTGGCCGAGCAGAACCGCGAGCGCATCACTGAAATGAACCGGCTTGTCGGGCAGTGCGACTGCGACGAAGCAACCCGCCTGTTCCTGCAGGAGCAGCTGCAGGTGATGCTACAGGAACAGACGCGCCTCGAGGAGCGTGCGAACGCCGAACTGCAGGACCGGGGCCTTTTCGGGTGGCTCTGGAAATAATTTCCGGTCACTTTTTTTTTGCGCATCACAGGAGCGTTACCATAGCCTTATGCCCCGCTACTGCCATGTCATAGCATGGCAGTAGCGGCAGACGTCGCACCAGCCGGCGCTGTGCGCCGGATCTGTGACCATGCGCTGGCGGGGGAGCGCATCACGGAAGAGGAAGCCGCAGTCCTTTTTTCCGCCCGCGGGCGCTCCATCTGGGAGATTGCGATCGCAGCCGATGCACTCCGGCAGCAGCGTGTCGGCGATGCGATCACCTTCGTGCGAAACCAGAACCTCAATATCACCAACATCTGCATCAACACCTGCGGTTTCTGCGGCTTTTCCCGCAAATCCGGTGATCCCGACGCATACCGGTTCGGAAAAGAGACCGTGCAGGAGAAAGCCGCCGTTGCACTGTCGCGTGGCGTTACCGAGATCTGCACGGTCAGCGGCCTGCACCCTGATTTCACGGGTGAGAGCTATACGGACCTGATCCGCTGGATCGCCGCTGCCGCACCCGGGATCCACATTCATGCGAGCAACCCGATGGAGATCGCCTACGGTGCGCAACGGAGCGGCATCTCGACAAAGGCGATGCTGCAGCAGATGAAGGAAGCCGGGCTCGGCTCCCTCTGCGGGACGGCGGCCGAAATCCTCGTCGACGATGTCCGTAAACGCATCTGCCCCGGAAAATGCGACACGGCAACCTGGGAACGCATCATCCGCGAGGCCCATGCTGCCGGCATCCCCACGACGGCGACGATCATGTACGGGCATGTCGAGTCCGTCCGGGACCGTGCCCGGCATCTCGCGGTCCTGCGCTCCATTCAGGACGATACCGGGGGATTTACCGAATTCGTCCCGCTTTCCTTCATCCACCGGCAGACACCGCTGTACCGGCAGGGGAAGGTGGCCGGGGGGGCGACCGGACGGGAGGATCTCCTCATGTACGCGGTCTCACGCCTCTTCCTTGACAATTTCGACAACATCCAGGTGTCATGGGTGAAAATCGGCACGAAGATGGCACAGCTCGGCCTGTGCGCCGGGGCCAACGATCTCGGCGGGACGATGTACGAAGAGTCGATTTCAAAAGGGGCGGGTGCGAAGGATACCGATTACCTGGATCCCGCGGAGATGCGGCGGATTGCGGAGGATCTCGGCCGCGATCTGGAAGAGCGCACGACCCTCTACAGGCGGGTCCCGGCTATACCGTCCTGATATACTCCGAATCCTTCCGCAGCAGCTTGATGATCTTTCCCGCGACCTCCTTCGCCTTCGGCATCGCATGCGGATCGGCGAGCACGTCCCCGGGCTGGTATCCCTTGCCGGTGACATACCCGAGATAGGAGAACTCGTGGGTGTTGACAAATCCTTCCAGCGTTTCAAGGGTCCGCTCGCACCCGCGGTCGGCGCATACCGCCACCACGATAGCGTTCCGTCCTGCCAGTTTGCGGTCGTGGTACAGCGAGTAGGTGCGATCGATGAAGTTCTTGAGGTGGCCGCAGACATCATAGTAATAGGTCGGGGATCCGATGATCAGCACATCACAGGCGATGACTTTCTCGATGACAGACGCCCAGTCGTCCTTTTCGATGGTGCACCATTTTTTTTCCTTGCATTTCTCGCATCCGATGCAGGGACGGATCTCCTTGCCGGCAAGTGAGACGAACTCGGTTTCAATTTCGGAGCAGTTCTCCTCGTCCACGTGATCGAGTATTCTCCTGATAAGGAGCGCGGTATTGCCTTCTTTACGCATGCTTCCGGATATACCGAGCACTTTCATACTCTATGCTTGTCTGCCATTTATTTCATTGTTGTGCTCGTGGCATTCGATGCCGAGGTCGCGGAATGCTGCGATGATGTCATTTCGCGGATTCTCCTTCCGGTAGAAGAGGTGGGACGGACACCTGCAGTCGCTGCACCCGAAACGGGGCACCATATCGCCGCCGATGGCCGCCGCAAGCCTGCATTCGAGTCGCTGCCGGGTCACCCCGCAGAGTGCGTATTCAAGGCGGAAAGCCGGTTCGAGCAGGAGGACGTCGACATGCCAGACAGGTTTTCCTGCGTGCTCCCGTGCCAGCCTGAAATGCCGGCCGACGCGGGCAAGGCCGCCGGGGCCGAGTGCCGAACCGACATAGATATGCCATCCTCCGCGAAAAGCAACCGTCCCGAGGCGTTTGACAACACAGGCGGTGCCCGGATTGGAAAAGACCAGGCAATAGATCCCCTTATCCATATGCCTGCCGCAGCACCCGGCGTGCCGCTTCGATATGCCGCTGCCCCCCGGCACTGACGGGTTCGCCGTGCCCGGGACAGAGCGCTTCGACGGGGAGGGCGGCGAGGCGCTCGACCGACTGCCGCATATCGATGATGCTCCCTCCCGGAAAGTCGACCCGCCCGAAGCCGCCGTCGGCAAAGACCGTGTCCCCCGAGATGAGCGTCCGGCTGTCCGCGTCCCAGAGGCAGATGCTCCCCGGCGTGTGCCCAGGCGTATGCAGCACCGTACAGGTGCCGATGCGATCGCCCTCGTCGAGGACCCCGTCGGGAACGCGGGGAGGCGTCCGGGCACCGAAGTGCATCGCCAGGTTCGAGCTTACGTCGGATAATCCCGGGGCGTCCCGGTGGTGGATCCAGACCTCAGCGCTGCACATGGCAGCGATCTCGGACACGCGGGCAATATGATCGTAATGGCAATGGGTCAGCACGATGGTCTCGATCGCGTCGCGGTGCGGCCGCACCGCGAGGGGGGAGACGCCCGCATCAACCAGCACGCTGCCGAGGACATAGGCGTTCGCGAAGTACCCCTCGCCGGGAATCCAGACGGGTTGCATGCATGATAATAAGGACTTCGGACAAATGTGTCTTATGCAGTCCCTGATACGGGAATGTCTCGCGGGAATTCCCTCGGAGGTTGAGGATACCGCACAGGCGGAGGGCATGAACCCGCGAAAACTGGCAAAAGCCGTTGTACGCGGGCGTGTTGTTATTCCGGCGAATCCCCGGCGCCCTCACCGCCTTGCGGCGATCGGCGAGGGATGCGGGGTCAAGGTGAATGTCAATGTCGGCACATCGGGTGCCCGCTGCGATCCGGGCGGTGAACTCGACAAAGCACGGGCGGCACTGGCAAACGGCGCGGATGCGCTGATGGACCTCTCGACGGGAGGCGATCTGAGATCGATCCGTGCCGCCATCCTCGGACTGGATACGACGGTCGGCACGGTCCCGGTCTACGAAGCGGTCCGGCGGGCCGGCAATGCCACCGATGTGGACGGGGATCTCCTGTTCCGCGTCATCCGGGAGCATTGCCGCGACGGCGTGGATTTCCTCACCCTCCACTGCGGGGTGAACCTGCAGGCGCTTGACGCCCTCAGAAAAGATCCCCGGACGATGGGCGTGGTCAGCCGCGGCGGGGCGTTCCACATCGCGATGATGGCGCAGAACGGTGAGGAAAATCCGCTGTTTGCCGAATACGATTACCTTCTCGAGATGCTTGGCGAAGAGAACGTCGTGGTCTCGCTCGGGGACGGGATGCGCCCGGGGGCGGTTGTCGATGCAGGGAGGATTGCCAAGGCGACCGAGTACCTCACCCTGGGAACCCTTGCGCAGCGGGCACAGGAGGCCGGCGTGCAGCGGATGATCGAAGGGCCGGGGCATATCCCCATCGACCAGATCGGGTACAACGTGCGGATGGTCAAGGAGCTTACCGAACAGGCCCCGCTGTACCTGCTCGGGCCGCTGGTGACGGACATCGCGCCCGGCTACGACCATGTGGTCGGCGCCATCGGCGGCGCCGTTGCCTGCATGAACGGTGCCGATTTCCTCTGCATGGTTTCGCCCGCGGAGCACCTCGCCCTGCCGGATATCCGGGACATCGAGGAGGGAACCCGCGTTGCGAAAATCGCGGCGCATATCGGCGATTCGGTCAGGAAAAAGGAGGCCTGGCTTTCCGAAGGGGAGATCCAGATGGCGGAGGCGCGCCGGAACCTCGACTGGGACGAGCAGTTCCGGCACGCGCTCTTCGGGCCGCATGCACGAAAGATCCACGAGCGGGACGGGGAGATGGACACCTGCTCGATGTGCGGGGACCTCTGCGCTGTCAAGATGGTGCGCGAATATCTCGAAAAACCAAAATAGGGGTTCCTTACCGCGTCCCTGCAGCGGCAAGGATCCTGACGGCAAGATGGGCGGCATTTGCGCCGTTGTCGACGCCGACGCAGGCGACGGGGACCCCGGGCGGCATCTGGACGATCGCGAGGAGCGCATCAATGCCCAGGAGGGTTCCGGAAACCGGCACCCCGATCACCGGTTTTTCGGTGCGTGCCGCCACGACACCGGGAAGAGCTGCGGCAAGCCCGGCAATGGTGATGAAAACCCGGCAGTCAGACTGCCGCACGTACTCGTCCAGCCGGTCGGGATCGCGGTGCGCCGACAGCACGACGAATTCGTAACTCACGCCCCGTTCTTCCAGTACCGAAATCGCCTTCTCGGCAACCGGCCGATCCGACGATGAACCGGCAATGATCGCAACGTCAACCATGGTAAGCCATCCACTTATATGCTGCTCAAGGAATATAGTATGGGCTGATTTCGCATGGAAAATGAACCACTTCTGATGCTTCCCGGTCCGGTGCCGATGCCGGAACGGGTGCGCGCCGCGATGACCCGGCAGGCGATTAACCATCGCGGGGCGGAATTCGGCGCGATATACGCGGACAGTGTACGCGTCTTAAAATCACTCTTCGGAACGGAGAACGAGCTTTTTGTCCTTTCCGGGTCCGGGACGGCTGCCATGGAGGCGGCGGTCGCGAATTTCTGTGCCAAAACGGCGGTAGCGTGCCTTGAAAACGGCAAATTCGGGGAGCGGCTCAAAAAGATCGCCGGCAGGTACGGCACGGCCGTGCCGGTTGTCTCCGAGTGGGGGACCCCGCTCGATCTCGATGCGCTGGAGCAGGCGCTCGAGGAAGGGGCGCGTGCGGTGACCCTGGTCCATAACGAGACCTCGGCGGGGATAAAAAATCCCGCCCCCGAAATCGGGGCGATTGCGCGGAAGCACGATGCGCTCTTCATCATGGACGGCGTCACGTCGATTGGCGGCGATCTCGTCGAGGCTGACCGGTGGGGGGTCGACATCGCCCTGACCGGTTCGCAGAAATGCCTTGCCGCCCCTGCAGGCCTTTCCGCCATATCGGTAAGCGGGCGGGCCTGGGAGCAGCTCGCCGAAGAGCGGCCGTATTACCTCGATCTTCTCGCTTACCGGAAAAGCGCTGCCAAAAAACCGATGGAAACGCCATATACGCCGGCGGTCCCCCTGTACGCGGCACTCCGTGAGGCCTGCAGGATCATCGAGGAGGAAGGGCTTGCGATGCGCATCGCCCGGCATAAGCGGATGAGCGAGGCCGTCAGGACGGCAGCGCGGGCCTGGGGGCTGGAGATATTTCCCACCCTCGATGCGGTGCACGCCTATTCGAACACGGTCACGGCGCTCAGGATCCCCGAAGGCATCTCCGATGCGGCGCTCAGGGGAGGGGTCAGGGAGCTGGGCGTGATCATCGCCGGCGGCCAGGACCACTTAAAAGGCCGCATCTTCCGCATCGGCACCATGGGAGCGGTGGGGGCGCCCGAAGTGCTTGCAACCCTTGCCGCCGTCGAGCGTGCGCTCCGCAGCCTCGGCTTTGTTCCCGAGGATGACGGCGTGCAGGCTGCGGCCGAGGTGCTGGGATGAAGATCGGGATCGCCGATACGACGTTTGCCCGCGTCAACATGGGGGCCGTTGCGATTGACGAACTCAAACGTCATGCAAGCCTTGCAATCGAACGCTCCACCGTGCCGGGGGTCAAGGATCTCCCGGTGGCGTGCAAGAAGCTGATCGAGGAGCGGCGCTGTGATCTCGTCATCGCGCTCGGGATGCCCGGCGGCAAAGAGAAAGACCGCCTCTGTGCCCATGAAGCGTCGCAGGGGCTGATCCTCTGCCAGCTGATGACGAACCGGCACATCATCGAGGTCTTCGTGCACGAAGACGAGGCGGAGGACGACCGCGAACTTGCATGGCTTGCCGAACAGCGGACCCGCGAACACGTGGTGAACGCGGTCAGGCTCCTGCTGGCCCCGGATTCCCTGACCCGTGAAGCGGGGACCGGGCAACGGCAGGGGTTCGGGGATGCCGGCCCGGCACGCCGCTGATGCGGATGACGAACTATTTTAGCGAACAAAAAAAGAAACCTGAACAGAGAAAGGAGTGAACGAGGTATGGCAGTAAAACTCGGATTCGTGGTCTCGGAATTCAACCGTGATCTGACCTACATGATGGAAATCGAAGGCGAAGAACATGCGAAATTTCTCGGTGCAGAAGTTGTGGAGCGCATCTACGTGCCCGGTGCCTACGACATGCCGCTGGCGATAAAGAAACTGCTCTCGGACGGAAAGGTCGATGCGGTGGTGACGATCGGGTGCGTCATCGAGGGCGCGACGCAGCATGACGAGATCGTGGTCCAGCATGCCGCCCGCAAGATCATCGATCTCTCGCTGGAGTACAACAAGCCCGTCGCGCTGGGCATCTCCGGCCCCGGCATGACCCGCCTCGAGGCGCACGAGCGCATCGACTATGCCCGGCGTGCGGTGGAATCGGCCGTGAAACTGGTGCAGCGATTGCAATGAACCGCCTCTCGGAAAAGATAGCTGCGATCGCCCCGTCGGCGACGATCGAGATCTCCGACGAGGCGCAACGGATGAAGCGGGAAGGCATCGACGTCATCTCCCTTTCCATCGGCGAACCGGATTTTGCGACGCCCGGCCATATTACGGAGGCGTGCATCGACGCACTCCGGCGCGGGGAAACGCATTATGCCCCGAGTGCGGGCATTCCCGAGCTGAGAAAGGCGATTGCCGCAAAAATATCCCGGGAAAACGGATTTCCGGCTGACGAAAACAACACCATCGTCTCCTGCGGCGCCAAGAATACCATCTACGAAGCGATGGAAGCGGTGCTGGACCCGGGGGACGAGGTTCTCATCTGCGATCCCTGCTGGGTGTCGTACGAACCCTGCGTGCAGATTGCCGGCGGCAGAGCGGTCCACCATCCCCTCCCGGAGCCGGCGTTCCAGGTGGACGACACCCTCCTCGAACGGGTCAGCCGGAAAACGAAGATGATCGTTGTCAATTCGCCGTCGAACCCGTCGGGTGCCGTTCTCAACGATGCCTCACTGCGCTGCGTTGCCGATATCTGCACCGATCACGATATTGTCGCCCTGTCGGACGAAATTTATGAAAAACTCGTCTATGGCGTCGAACACCGGTCCCTCGCCGCGATCGGGGATATGCACGAGCGCACCATCACGGTCAACGGGTTTTCAAAGGCATATGCGATGACGGGGTGGCGCATCGGCTACGCCGTCGCCCCCCTGCCGATCATCCGCCAGATGATCAAGGTCCAGCAGCACACGATCAGCCACCCCGCCACGTTTGCCATGTGGGGCGCCGTTGCCGCACTCGAGGGAGACCAGTCCTGCGTCGATGCGATGCGTGATGCGTTTGACGAGCGCCGCAGGTTTGTTATGGCCGCCCTTTCGCGGATGGGCTTTGCCACGGCGCCGGCTGACGGTGCATTTTATGCGTTTCTCAGGACGGGCGACGATATGAACGTCGCCCGCAGGTGGCTGCATGAGGCACGTGTCGCCGTCACCCCCGGCACCGCATTCTCTGCTCCGGGATGGATCCGGCTGTCCTATGCCGCGGACATCGAAACACTGCGTCGTGCGATGGAGCGTATAGCGCAGGTACTGTGATGAACCGCGAGGCTCTTTCACGTATCCTGCCCCGCAGGCCTGCCCTGCCCGCCCTCATCCTCCTCTTCCTGCTTGCCCTGCAGGCCTGTCCGGCGGCGGCAGCAGCGGAGAACGGGGACGGCATCCGTTCGGGATACAACGTGCTTGTCATCCACTCCTACCACGAGGGATTTGCATGGTCCGACAGCATCTCGTCAGGCCTGAGAGACGGGTTTGCCGCGGCACCGCAGCCGGTTGACCTGAGCTTTGCCTACATGGACAGTGCGGGCATCAGCCCCGAGGGCTATTTTCCGGTGCTGTACAACCTGTATCGCGTTGAATACGCTGGAAAGCGGTTTGATCTCGTGATAGCCGCGGATGACAACGCCTTCCGGTTTCTGTCGCGGTACCACGCCGACCTGTTCCCGGAGGTGCCGGTCGTGTTCTGCGGTGTCAACGATCCCGACAGTGCCATCCTGGACGGATGGGACGAATGTACCGGCGTCGTTGAGGAGGTGAGCCTCCGGGAGACCATCGACGCCGCCCTCGCCCTCCAGCCCGGGGTTGCGCATCTCCTGGTGGTGAATGACGGCTCTCCCGACGGGATAGCGAATAAAAAGCGGCTCGACGCCATCCTCCCCGTATTCGAGGGCACGATCGACATCGCGTACCTCGCGGATCCGTCCCCCGCCGGCGTACAGTCAGCCCTCGCAGGGCTTTCCGACGATACGATTGTCCTGGTCATGACATTCTGGCGCGATGCCGGCGGGCAGTATTACCCGTGGGACGCGAGCATCGGGGCAATCGCGGCGGCATCCCGGGTCCCGGTATACAGCGTCTGGGAGCACTACCTGGATCTCGGGATCACCGGCGGGAAATGCATCGGGGGCTACGACCAGGGCACGGCCGCAGCCGATCTTGCCATCAGGATTCTCCGGGGCGAAAAGGCATCCTCGATTGCATTCGTGCGGGACATAAAAAGCCGGTTTGTCTTTGATCATGCAGCCCTCCAGCGCTTCGGGATCAGCGAATCCGCTCTCCCGGTCGGCAGCGAGGTGATCAACCGCCCTCCTGCCATCATCCCGGTCGATATCAGGGTGTACTGGGGGACGATCGCCGGCATTGCCATCCTCGTACTTGCCATTGCCCTGCTCGGCCTGTCGCTGCGCCGGCAGCAGCGGGTGGAGCGGGAGCTGAGGGTAAACCGGGAAAAGCTCCGTGCTCTTGCGATGGAACAGCACCGGGCGCTCGAAAAGATTGAGGAGAACCTCGAGCAGATGGCGATTTTAAACGACCATATCCGCAATCCCCTGACGGTCATTGTCGGCCTCGCCGACCTTCAGGGCGGGGAGATACGGGACCCGATTCTCAGGCAGGCGGAGGAAATCGACCGGATCGTCAACCGGCTCGATGTCGGATGGCTCGAATCGGAAAAGATTCGGGAGTTTCTGCGGAAGCACTATCCGACACAGCCGTGATTTTTTTTGGTTCCGCCGGTGCGCCGATTTCATTGCCGGCGATATCTTGAAAACTTTAAAGTACCGAGCAGGGGGACTTAGTAGTACCATGGATATTGCAGACCTCTTAAAGACGTTTGCAAGCGGAAGGAGAATGGAGGTACTGGAAGCGCTGTTGCGGGGCGAAACCCGTGACGATATCAAGGTACGGGTTCCTGCATCGACGTTTGCATTCACCATCGATTACTTAAAAAAAGAGGGATTTGCGGAAGTTACCGACGGGGACGTCGCCGTCACCGAGCGTGGCCGTGCGTACCTGCTCATCTTCGACCAGTTCAGAAAATCCGTCACAACGCTTGATAAACTGTATACCACCTTCTCCGATCACACCATCACCTTCCCCGACGAATTCCTCACCCGGCTGTATGAGCTCGCAGACTCCTCGTTCGTCACCTCGGAACCATCCAATGTCTTAAAACCGCACAGGATCTTTTTCGAACACCTGAGCAGATCACGCGATATCGCCGGGGTGTCGCCGATCCTGTTTCCGGACTACCCCGAATTTTTCGGGGCGCTTGCTGCCAACGTCGATACCATATCGCTGGTGGTCACGCCGGAAATCTATGATATCATCAGCGATTACCCCGAGACGGCACTTGATTCGGTGGAGCTCTTCGTTATCGAGGAAAACCCAAAAATCGCCTTTACGGTCACCGAACGCTTCCTTTCCATCGGATTTTTCTACCGTTCCGGCAATTACGACTTTACGCGTGACCTTATCTCCACCTCCCCCGAGGCGATCACCTTCGGCAGGGAGCTTGTCGAGTATTACAGGAAAAAGGCGCGCAAAATGGAGTAAATGGCGTAAACCATCCATTCCCCGTCCACAATCCCGTTTCTCCACGCTGAAAAGCCTGTCGAATAGACCAGCACATACGCCCCGGTATAGGCGGCGCTGACCACGCCGATATCGCCGGCACAGAGTATGCCTGCGGATGCAGCGGCGATAACGGCGGCATGGAAGGCCCCCGTGACGGCCAGCAGCAGCGCCCGGAACCATGGCAGGGGCAGGACACCCGGCAGCGTGCGGATACCGGCGCGGAGGTCGGCTTCCCGGTCCCGTACATCGTAAATGGCGGTATTGACAAAGCTCTTCGCAAAGAAAAAGCTGTATACCAGCAGAGCGGGGAGGTCGAAACGCCCGATCAAGACAGCGAGGAGGACGGCCCAGGTCAGTCCGACGACGGCATTTTTCCTGCCGGCGCCCCCTTTCAGGCGGTAACCGGCAATGCCCTTGCTGTAGAGGTAGGTTATCAGGAAGGGCAGCAGGAGCCCGAAGGAAGGGAACAGGATGAACGAGGCGGTACAGGCGAGAATCGCAAGCGCGATAAGGGCCTTTTTTAAGCCTGCACTTCGCCGGGAGTCTTCCTCGTTCTCGATGCCGCGGTCGAAGGCATATGCCGAAAAGGTAATCAGTCCGGCAGTTGCCATAGATACGAAAGAAATGGGCAGGCCCAGAAAGATCTGGGCGAAATACACTTTCAGTGCTCCGGAGCAGGATACGATGGCAATCGAGGTTATCAAAGGCAGCCACGAGAATGATCCGGGCTGCAGAATCCGCCGGTGAACCGGCGGGGCATTCAGTACAGTATTGGCAGTCTGCATTAATGGATTTTTTTTGCCCGGGGCAATATTCCAAACCCTTTGGAAAGATCCAACCGTACTGGAAATCTCCAGTACGGTTGTAATTATCCAATCCGAGTGGATTTTTAGCTTATTTTTAAAAGAAAACGATATATATTCATTTTTTCCATTATACTATAACGAAGCATTCCGACTACTGAGGGGGCAGAGACCATAGAAGAGAACAGGAGCCGGGAATTTCCGCCCCGGCACCAGAAAGTAACCGCAGACCCCGTCCCGCTGGCGCCGGTTGCCGGCACTCCGGCGGACGCGCCACGCGTCTCGGCGGACGGGCATTTCTTCGGATTCGCCGAAACGTCGAGCGACGGGCTCATCATCATTGATGCGGAGGGGCGCGTCGCATGGCTGAACGGGCAGCTGGAGACGTTGTTCGGGGTGGAGCGCTCCCGGGTCATCGGCATGTATGCGATCTTTTTTCTTAACCGCTATATCGCCGGGTATTTCGCCAATAGCTCTGCCTTTTCCGGGATGGTCCACGATGCCTACCTCAACGGCAGCGACCTTCAGTGTGAGGCGCTGTCGTTTTCCGATGCGGAGGGCATGCCGCAGCGGCTCACGTTCGCCACCTTTCTGATTCCCGACGGCTCCTACGCCGGGTGGCGCATCGATCTCTACCGGCTGCTTCCGCAGCCTGCCGCGAAGGCACCGGGGGTGCCGTGATGGTGGTAGGCAGCCAGGCGGCTCAGCGCCAATCGGTCCTTTTCGTCTGCAGGTTCAACGCGGTCCGGTCCCAGATGGCCGAAGCCATGCTCCGGGATCGCTACGGCGACCGGTACGATGCCTGCAGCGCAGGGCTGTATCCGGCAGGGCTGGATCCCTGGGCGGTGGAGGTCATGGCCGAGTCCGGCATCGACATGGCGCA
>JAAEEQ010000126.1 GCA_013415665.1 Methanomicrobiales archaeon | reverse complement strand
TACGTTCAATTACACCGAGATGAAGGAGGGGGACTGGCACGAAAGCGATCCGCTGAAAAAGGAGGGAAAACAGATGCGGTCCGTCTGGAGCATCCCGGCGCCGAAACCGGATGAAAAAAAGCACGGGAAGCACCCGACGCAGAAACCGCTGGCCCTGCTGCAGCGGATTGTCGCGGCATCATCCCGGCCGGGGGATCTGGTGCTGGACCCGTTCACCGGAAGCTCGACCACCGGCATTGCAGCATGCACCCTCAACCGGCGGTTTATCGGCATCGATGCGGACGAGGGGTACCTGGATCTCTCGGTCCGGCGGTTCGAGGGGCTCTTTGCGGATACGAAACGTGATTGAGCGAAAAAAGAGTTACTTCTTTTTTGCGGTCTTTTTCTTGGGCTTCTGTTTCTCGATCTCTTCCTCGACCTCCTTGTAGCCCTGCTGGTAGAAGCCCTCCTCGTCGGGTGCGAGCTCCTTTAAGAGGCGGAGGAATTCGCCGGCATGCACCTTCTCTTCGTTAGCAATGTCGCGCAAAACCTCCTGGGCAAGGACGTTGTCGGTCGACTCGGCAAGCTGGATGTAGAGCTGGATGGCTTCGTATTCGGCGGCGACCATGAAGCGCATGGCACGAACGAGTTCGTCGTGGGTCAGTTTCCGGTCGTGTGCAAGGCCGGCGAAGGGATTTCCAAAATCAGGCATATTTCATTCTCCTTTTTATATGAAAACTCTCTGTGCGGCTCTTTATTCAAATAGGTTTCGTTTCCTCCGCCGGTCAACCAATGCCTATTTACCCGTTCGGCACCAACCAATGGCAGGAATGACAGCACCGGATAGGGATGACGGCGGAAACGACGCTGCACGGCGCTTCTGCGAAGCCGCAGGACTGATGATGGGGACGGCCATCGACATCAGGGACCTGATTAAAACCGCAAAAAGGCATAATATCGATGTATTCCTGTACTGGGAAGAGGGGCTCGCCCGCGAGGAACACCTCGAGCGCGATCTCGAGAGGTATGCGGATATCCCCGAGGAAAACAGGCCATTCATCCATATCGATGCATTTACCCGTTTTTTTTCCGAGACCTACGCGGCGTTTCCCATGAGCCCCGACGAGCTCTTCGCATCGATCCCGCTCATGATCACGCTCATATCCTGCGGGACCCGCTCCGCCGGCAGGAAGCAGGTCCCGTATGTCACCGGCCTGATGCCGTTTCTCGATGAAATGGACGTCGATTCGTAATCTTACGGTCTGCCGGCATCGCCGGATTGGCGTCCTGCGGCCCTGAGAAATGCCCGGATGAGGTCGGGGTCCTTGATTCCCGGCCGGGTCTCCACGCCGGTGCAGACATCGACCGCGTAGGGGCGGACGGCGGCGATGGCATCCGCGACGTTGGCGGGGTCAAGGCCCCCGGCAAGGATGACCGGCACCGGCGACGAGCGCACGAGCCGGATCGCCGCTTCTCGGTTATAGCTGCGGCCGCTCCCGTGGCTCTCGTCGAGAATCACGGCATCGCAGCCGGCGGGCACCGGATCGCCGCTCCCGATCACGCGGAGGATCCTGCTGCCGAACGGCCGCGGGACGGAAAACGGGTGCGACATCTGCACGCAATCCGGCCGGACGGCAAGGATGTCGTCGAGATCGGACTCCTCCCGGGTATGGGTCACGGCAACGGTTGTCGTAAACGGGCCGACGGCCTCGAAGATCTCCGCGGCTCGCTCGAGCGGCACCGACCGCACCGAGACGCCCCCGCTGCAGACGACAACGCCGATGGCGTCCGCACCTGCCGCCTCAGCCGCCAGAGCGTCCTCCGGACGGGTTATCCCGCAGATTTTCACCCGCACCGGCATTTCCCGGAAAGCATCGTCCATGCCAGTCTATGGAACCGCCGGCACTAAAACCGTTCCCGGCGGAGAAAGAACATAGGGTATGCGCACCATTCATTCTGGTATGCAGATGCTCATCGGGGGGGCGTGGACGCCCGCCGCACAGGGAGAGGTCATCGGCGTTTTCAATCCGGCGACGGGCGAGCTGCTCGATCAGGTGCCGCTCGGCCGGGCGGAGGACGTGGATGCCGCTGCCGGTGCTGCCGCCGGGGCCGGGCCCCGCTGGTCGGCGGTTCCTCCCCGCGAACGGGGAAAACGCCTGTATGCGGCAGCGCAGGCCATCAGGGAGCGAAAGGAAGCGCTTGCCCTCCTGCTGACCCGCGAACAGGGCAAACCCCTCGCCGAAGCGCGAAACGAGATTCTCGGTGCCGCGAACGTCCTCGAGTACTACGCGTCGATTGCCGGCACGCTCGCGGGAACGGCAGCGGCACTTCCCGGGTACGGGCATGCCGCGGTGGTCCCCCAACCCCTCGGGGTCTGCGCCGCAATTGTCCCGTGGAACATGCCGGCCCTGATCCTCGCGTGGAAACTCGGGCCTGCGCTCCTTGCCGGGAATACCATGGTCGTCAAGCCCTCCCGGTCAACACCGCTTGTCTCGCTGCATATTGCCGGGATCGTCGGGGACGCCTGCGGAGTTCCCGGCGCCGTCAATATGGTCACCGGCACCGGCAGCGGTGCTGGCGAGGCGCTGGTCGCCCACCCTGTCGTCCGGCACGTCTCGTTTACCGGGCAGACCGACACCGGGCGGCGGGTCGCGGCACGGGCATCGGGGGACCTCAAGCAGGTTAGCCTCGAACTCGGGGGGAGCGACCCGATGATCGTGTGCGGGGATGCCGATATCGCTGCTGCCGTTGCGGGTGCGCTGCACGGCCGGTTCTACAACTGCGGCCAGACCTGCACGGCGGTCAAGCGCCTCTATGTCGAGGCGCCGGTCTATGACGAGTTCCTCCGGAAACTGGCGGCGGGCGCACGGGCGATCCGGGTCGGAAACGGCATTGAGCCGGGCGTTGCCATGGGGCCGCTCCACCGGGCCGCCGACCGTGACCGGCTGTGTGCCATGGTTGCCGCCCTCCAGGAAGACGGGCTTGCCCGGGTGGTGGCCGGCGGCGGGATCCCGGGCGGGGCCAGCCCGGCGGGGCAGTTCATGGAGCCCACCATCCTCGCCGAACCCGATCCCGCAGCACCGGTGCTGACGGAGGAGATCTTCGGCCCCGTGCTCCCGGTCGTGCGGGTGGAGGACCTCGATGAGGCGATCGCGTCTGCAAACCGGAGCAGGTACGGGCTCGGGGCCTCGATCTGGACACGGGACCTGGCAGCCGCGGCCCGGGCCGCGGAGCAGGTGCGGTGCGGGATCTTCTGGGTCAACCAGCACCTGAAAATCCCCCCTGATGTCCCCTTCGGCGGCACGGGGGCAAGCGGCATCGGCCGGGAAAACGGCATGTCCGCCCCGCAACGATACATGGAGACAAAGACGGTCCTGGTACGGCCGTGAGAGGAGCCATGCGAAACGGTACAGGCACACCACCCACCCGCATCCTCTCGTGGAACGTCAACGGCCTCAGGGCGGTGTTGAAAAAAGGATTCACCGGCGTTCTTGCAGAGTACGCGCCCGATATCGTCTGCCTGCAGGAGACGAAGCTGCAGGCTGGAACGGTCCCCGTCGAGATAGCGGCCCTTCAGGGCTACCACGCGTATTATTCGTTCGCGGAGCGGAAAGGCTACAGCGGGGTTGCGCTGCTGACGCGCTCCGCGCCTGCCGCCGTGGAGCACGGGTTCGGCATCGAACGGTTCGATTCCGAAGGGCGGATTCTCATCGCCCGCTATGAGGATTTCGACCTCTTCTGCATCTATTTCCCGAACGGCAAGATGTCGCGCGAACGGCTGGCCTACAAGATGGCATTCTACGACGCCTGCCTTGAAAACGCCATGGAACGCGTAAAAAAAGGCCGGCACGTCATCATCTGCGGCGACGTCAATACGGCGCATATGGAGCGGGACCTTGCCCGCCCGAAGCAGAACGAGAAGGTCTCCGGGTTCCTGCCGGAGGAGCGGGCATGGATCGACCGCCTCATCGCCGCCGGGTTTGTCGACACCTTCCGCCTCTTCTCCGGTGCCGGCGGCCAGTACACGTGGTGGGACCTGAAAACACGGGCGCGGGAGCGCAACGTCGGGTGGCGCATCGACTACTTCTTCGTGGATGCGGGCTTCGCCCCCCGGGTCCGGGCAAGCACGATCCTCGCCGATATCGGCGGATCGGACCACTGCCCGATCCTGCTCGAGATCGACGGGGCGCCGGAGGGGAGTGCATGAGCATGCCCCCCGATCCCCGGCGGCGGG
>JAAEEQ010000125.1 GCA_013415665.1 Methanomicrobiales archaeon | reverse complement strand
CTGGGTGAGGACGTGTATCTCCTCGTGGAGGCGGTGCCGCTCGGTTATATCGACAGCCGCGGCAGGTTCAGAAAACCCCGGACGCTTCCCGCAAAGTTCTCCCCGGTCGAGTACCCGGATTCTTCCGACTTCCGGTTCCTCGGGCAGGTCATGGGCGATATCGAAATCGGCGCCATGAAATCCGGACAGGATGTCCTCAGCGGTGTTCCGGTAAGCCTGCACGCCCGCGTTCTCCCCCAGCACATGGGCGTTTTTGCCACGACCGGGATGGGGAAGAGCAATTTTATGAAGGTATTCTGCGCGTCGTGCATGAAAACGCGGCAATTCGGCCTCCTTTTAGTGGATCCGCACGGCGAGTACGTTGCCGGCGGCATCTCCTCGACGGGCGAGCCCACAAAAGGCCTGCTGCATTTCACGGCGGGAAAGGGAGAGGGACTCGCGGTTTTTTCCACCCGGCCGGAAACCGAACGTCAGAAACTGCACCTGAACACGCTGACACTCGAATACGGTGATTTCCGCGCATCGGACCTCTTCCTGCTCTTCGAGCACTCGACGCCGCAGGCGGAAGTTGTCGAAACCCTTGAAGAGATCGACGGTGCCGAACTCATCGCTTTCTTTTCGGAGACCGATTTCGAAACATTCACTCCCGATTCCTATGCAGGGCCCCATACGCATATCGCACGGCAGCTCGGCGGGTTTCATACGGGAACCCTGAAAGTGATCCAGCGCCGTATCCGGATTCTCACCGGGAACAATCCCTTTTTCCGCCATCGGGGTTCCTCGCTGCCCGAGATCATCAAAGCCCTGCATGCCAACAAGGTCGTTGTCATCGATATTCCCGGCATGGGCGAGCGCAGCGAACTGTTCGTACTGTCCATCCTCACCCGCACGGTCCTTGCACGGCACAAGAAAGAGCGTGGTGGCTGGGGGACGGACAGCACCGGTGACCGGCAGCAGGTCCTCATCACCATCGAGGAGGCGCAGCGGGTGCTGTCCGGCGGCGTCCGCGGGACGCAGGTGTTTCGGGAATGTGCGATGGAAGGCCGCAAATTCGGGATCGGCCTCTGCGTCGTCACGCAGCAGCCCAAAAATATCGACGCCCGCATCCTGGCGCAGATCAACACCTTCGTTGTCATGGGGCTCGGCGACCGTTCCGATCGCGCGATGATCGCAGGCAGCGCCAAACAGGATCTTTCTGCCATGGACACGGAGATCCAGACGCTCGATCAGGGGGAAGCGATTATCAGCACGCCCGGGATACCTTTCCCGGTCAGCACCCGCATCCATCTCTTTGAAACGTACCTTGCCGGACTGAACAAAACGAGTAACGCAGGAATCCGGGAGGGTCTCGCCTCCCGCTTTTAATCGTGCGTCGTATATTCCCGGGGCCTGAACGGAACGGACTGCTTCGAATGCCGTTTCCCAAAAAGGCCATTCAGGATTTTTTCTTTTCGATTTTTCTGATGGATACGCAGTTGATGACTGCGTCGCCGGAGACCAGGTACCGCTTCATGACCGTCCCCAGCACCTCAACGACGTCGCCGGTGCGAATCCGTTCCTGCGGTGAGGTGAACATCTTGACCGATATCTCGCCGCTCCTGTCCGCGATAAGGTACTGCGGACGATTGAGGAACTGGAAGTGCGTCCGTTCCACCACGCCTTCAACCCGGACGGGCTGCCCCGCCATGCCGAGATTGATCGCCTTGATGCCGACTTTTTTCGCTTCGGCTTCGTAGACGGGGACCAGATCGGCATACTGCTTCTGGCTCATGTAATTGAGCGCGGCCGGGATGACAAGCAGCAGAATCGCCGTGGGAAACGCCCATGCAAACGTTCTCCAGTCACGGGTGAGTGCAACGTAGATGAGTAAAATAAGGGTGAAGATTCCGAAGACCGCCAGGTTGACGGCCGAAACCCTCACATTTGTGTCTCCGATTCGCATCTGGGCTCTCTTACTTCAGTGCTTCGATTTCCTTGCGGAAGGTGACCCAGTAGAGGATACCCACGAAGAAGAGACCGCCAACGATGTTACCGATGGTAACGACGATGATGTTGTTGGTGAACATGGTAACATAGTTCAGCGTGGCCAGCTTGTCAGCTCCGATCGTTGCAATCTGGTCAGCGTTGAGCATGCCTGCACACATGATGCCTGCGGGGATGAAGTACATGTTCGCAACACAGTGCTCGAAACCGGACGAAACGAAGGCCATGATCGGGAACCAGATACCGAAGAACTTACCAACCAGATCGTCGGCGCAGATACCGAGCAGGACGGCGAGGTTGACGAGCCAGTTACAACCGATTGCTTTAAGGAAGCAGGACCAGGTTGCCGCACCGCCAACGTAGCCAACCTTGCCGAGGCCAATGCTGATCGCACTGAGGCCGAAAGCGTTAACGGTTGCTACACCCGTTGCGGAGAAGCCGGTGAAGGGGCCGTATGCCATGATGTAGGCGTAGACAATGGAACCGATCAGGTTTCCGATGTAGACCCACACCCACAGGTTCAGGACTGCTGCCCAGGAGATCTTGTGGATAAACGCTGCCATGGGGGCGAGCATCGCGTCACCGGTGAAGAGTTCGGCACCGGTCAGAACGATGATAATAAGCCCAACAGGGAACACGCCACCAAGGATGAGTTTTGCCATACCAGCGCCGAGGGTTGCGGCAACACCGGTGAAACAGGTTGTCGCGAGGGCGCCACCAATCGCAATATATGCTCCTGCCATGAATCCACGGATGAGCATGTTAACCGGGCTGAGGCCGGACTTGTACTTTCCGGCGTCCCCAGCTTTTGCGACGATTGCTACTGGAGGATGGAACACCATAGTTTAATACACCTCTCTAATGTCCTACCTATACCAACAACGTATTAAAGACGTATAGGTCAATTTAATGATATTTTTGAATGATATTAAAAGGTTTCTAATTTGTTACCCGATCCGGGGTGAAATTGAGATGGTTTCCCTGCTTTGAGTACTCTATTCCGGTCAATTTGTAGTACCTTTCTATCTGTTCGACCATTTCCCTTTATATATACCTTCTGTATGATGCCGCTGGTGCCCGCCGGGGCACGGCATCCGCGGCGAGGCGCGCCAATCGCCCGCAGAAGGGTGGCATGCGAATTTTCAGGGATACCCGCCCGGGATCCCGGGCAGAAACGCTACCCTCATCAGTAGTGACGCACAACGCGTACTCCGGTTCTCATTCATGCCTGACAGCGCCTCCTTTCACCGCGTCCTCTCGATTTCCGTTGTTATCGGCATTATTTCCGGGTTCGGGTCGCTCCTGTTTTACGAGGGCCTGAAACTGGGGACCCGTTTCTGCATGGGCGATCTGCTCGGGTACCGCTATCCCGACGAAGGGCAGACCGTGGCTGCTATTGCCGGCTGGGCGCCCCCGGATTCGATATGGCTCATCCTGCCGATCATCTGTGCCGGTGCGCTTGCCTCCGGCGTGCTGGTGGCAACCTTCGCCCCCGAGGCGGAAGGGCACGGCACCGATGCAGCGATTCGGGTCTTCCATGGCGAGGGGAAGGTGCGGTGGCGCATTCCTCTCCTCAAGGCGGTCACCTCCATCCTGACGATAACCACGGGCGGGAGTGCGGGGCGTGAAGGGCCTACCGCCCAGATATCCGCAGGCTTCGGGTCGATAGCCGCGGATCTGCTCCACCTATCGGCGCGTGAGCGGCGGATTGCTCTCGCCACCGGCATCGGCGCTGGAATCGGCACCATCTTCAAAGCGCCGCTTGGCGGCGCCATTCTCGGTGCGGAGATCCTGTATACCCGGGATTTCGAGTCGGAGGCGATCGTTCCCTCGTTTCTTGCCTCAATTGTCGGGTATGCGATTTTTGCCTCATTCGAAGGGTTCGACCCGATCTTCGGATCGGGCAGTGTCTCCTGGACCATCCCGCAGCTTCCGTTGTTTCTTGCCCTCGGCGCCGTCTGCGCAGGAATGGGCCTTCTCTATATCAGGACCTTCTACATGACCCAGCGTGCCTTCAAATCCCTGTTTTCGCGCTTTGCCCTGCCTTCCTGTTTCAAGCCCTTTTCGGGCGCACTGCTCATCGGTATCGGGGTCATCGCGCTGGCGCAGATCTCCCATGAGGGCATGCTCGTGGGTCTCGGCAGCATCGGCACGGGATACGGGTTTCTCCAGCTGGCCATGTACAATATGCTGCCTCTCACGGTGCTTCTCGTCCTGCCCTTCGCAAAGATCCTGACAACGTCCCTGACCATCGGATCGGGGGGGAGCGGAGGCGTATTC
>JAAEEQ010000124.1 GCA_013415665.1 Methanomicrobiales archaeon | reverse complement strand
TGGAGCATCCCACCGTCTCGCAGATGGTCTACCCGATCATGCAGATGGTGGATATCGAGACCCTCGGCGTCGATGCCGCTGTCGGGGGGATCGACCAGAGAAAGATCCACATGCTCGCCCGCGAACACCTCCCCTCCGTGGGGGGAACCGCGCCGGTCTGCATCCACACGCCGATCCTCAACGGCCTTGACGGCAAGAAGATGTCCTCGTCGTCCGGAAATTACATCTCGGTCGCCGATTCCGAGGAGGTCATCCGGAAAAAATGCAAAAAGGCCTTCTGCCCTCCCGAGACGGACAACAATCCGGTGCTCCAGATACTACAGTTCCACGTCTTTCCCAGGCTCGGGAGCCTGGCCGTCAGGCGCCCGGAGAAGTTCGGCGGCGATGCCACATTCGATTCGTTCGGGGCGATTGAGGAGGCATACGCGAGCGGGAAGGTGCACCCGATGGATCTGAAACAGGCAGCGGCAGACGGGCTTGTCGAGATCCTGGCAGCTGCACGGGACTATCTGACCTGAAAGGAGAACGCTGTGAGTCTGGACGGTATCACCGACCGGTTCGACCGGGAAGTGGAGAAGATGGGTGTCCGCATCAAGGACGCGGACCAGATGAAGGTCATGGAAAATGTCTTCGATGACGTGACGCTCCTTGCCCTCTACCGTCTGGTGCATAAAAAACTGATAACGGCGATCGGGGGGTCGATCTCCACCGGCAAGGAGGCGAATGTCTTTTACGGCGAGACCGGCGGCCGTCCGGTTGCGATCAAAATCTACCGGATCCGCTCTGCGAACTTCAAGTCGATGAGCGAATATATCACGGGGGATCCCCGCTTTGCCAGCGTCCGGGGCACCCGGAAAGAGCTGGTTTTTGCCTGGACGAGAAAGGAGTTTGCGAACCTGCAGCGGGCACGCGATGCCGGCATTCCGGTGCCGGAACCGGTGGCGTTCGACAGAAACATCCTGTTGATGGAATTTTTAGGGGCTGATGAAATTCCCTTTCCACAGCTGCGGGCCGTCGAACTGCCGGATCCGGAGGCGGTGTACACGGATATCCTGGCCATGGCAAAGCGCCTCTACCGGGAGGCACGCCTCGTGCATGGCGACCTCTCCGAATTCAACATCCTCTACCATGACCGGCCGTATCTCATCGATCTCGGCCAGGCCGTCACGCCGGATCATCCGCGGGCGCATGCGTTCCTCGCTCGGGACATCCGGAATATCAACCGGTTTTTCGGGCGCAGGTGCGAGGTCAGGGATGAACGCGAAATCTTTGTCGATATTATCGGCGAAAAACGGCTCGTGCCGTAATCGGGAGAATGACCATGACAACCATGCAGGAAATTAAGGTAACCGCAAGCCGCATCGCGGTTCTGATCGGAAAAGGCGGGAAGACAAAGCGTGAAATCGAGAAGGCAGCCGGAACCGTCCTTACCATCGACTCCGAAGAGGGGATCGTGACCGTGGAAGGCGAGGACACGCTTGCCGTCCTCCGGACGGTCGAGCTGATCCGTGCGGTGAACCGCGGTTTTTCCCCGGAACGCGCCGGCGTGCTCCTTGAAGATGAGGACCTCATCCTCGATATCATCGATCTCTCTCCGGTCTGCACCTCGCAAAAGGCGATGGACCGCGTCCGCGGGAGGATCATCGGCAGGGAAGGGCGCGCCCGGGAGCAGATCGAGGACATGACCGGCTGCTTCATCTCGGTCATGGGAAAGACCGTTGCGCTTATCGGCCTTCCCGAACAGCTCAAAACCGCACGGGCGGCGATCGACATGCTGGTCACCGGCGTGCCGCACGAGACCGTCTATTCCTTCCTCGACCGGAAAAAGAAAGAGGCCAAGCACGAGATTCTCGATTATTACTATTAAACGCATGCCGGAAGGGCAGGACCGTTTCATTCCTGCTTTGTTCCGGAATACATGAGGAGCACATTTCCGTGGATATTGCAGATCTGCCGGTTCCGGCACGGCTCGCCGACTTCTACCGGGAGCATGGGATCACCGCGCTGTACCCCCCGCAGGCCGAATGCGTCGAGGCAGGGCTCTTTGAAGGAGCAAACCTCCTCATCGCCATCCCGACGGCAAGCGGCAAAACGCTGGTCGCGGAATGCGCGATGCACCACCACATCGCCGCGGGCGGCAGGTGCCTCTACATCGTCCCGCTCAAGGCGCTTGCCAGTGAAAAATACGACGATTTTTCAGGAAAAGAAGTAAAAGTCGGCATTTCAACGGGGGATTTCGATCGCAGGGACGAATTTCTCGGCAGAAACGACATCGTCATCGCCACCAGCGAAAAGGTCGACTCACTGCTCCGCAACCGGGCGCACTGGCTTTCCACCATCTCCCTGCTCGTCCTCGACGAGGTGCACCTCATCGATTCCGAGGACCGGGGCGCGACGCTGGAAATGGTCATCACGAAACTGCGCAGCCTGAATCCCGGCATGCAGGTCATCGGCCTCTCCGCAACGATCGGCAACCCCGAGACGCTGGCAGGGTGGCTCGATGCACGCGTGGTATCCTCGGGATGGCGCCCCGTGGCGCTCAGGGAGGGCGTCTATTACCACGGCGCCATCCGGTTCGCGGATTCCTGCCGCGAGGTCGCGGCAATCTCAAAGCATGACGATATCAACCTCTGTGCCGATACCGTCGGCGAAGGGGGCCAGTGCCTCGTCTTCGTCTCGTCGCGCAAGAACGCCGAGGCGTTTGCAAAACGGGCCGCCCAGATGATCCCTTCCGCGGATCCCGGGCTCGAGGCGTTTGCACGCACGCTCGAAGCTGCCGCGGAGACCGATATGGGGAGGGTTCTTGCTGCCTGCGTCAAAAACGGCATTGCCTTTCACCATGCCGGCCTGACGCGGACCCAGCGGGCGGTCGTCGAGAAGGGATTCCGGGAAGGGCGGATAACCATCATCGCCTCGACGCCGACCCTCGCGGCCGGTCTGAACCTTCCCGCACGCCGGGTGATCATCCGGGATTACCTCAGGTTTTCCGCCGGCAGGGGCATGGCGCCCATTCCCGTCCGGGAGTACCGCCAGATGGCGGGCAGGGCAGGGCGCCCCCATCTCGACCCCTACGGCGAAGCGGTGCTGATCGCAGGCCGCGAAGAGCTGGTGGGCGAGCTCTTCGACTCCTTTATCGAAGCGCCGCCCGAGGACGTGACCAGTCAGCTTGCGCGGGAAGACGCTCTTCACGGGCATATCCTGTCACTGGTCGCCACGGGATTCGGAAAGACCCGCGATAATCTTGTTGCGTTCATGAACCGCACGTTTTACATGCACCAGAAAAAGCGGCAACGGCGCCTCGCCGGCATCATCGACCGGTCGCTTGCGTATCTTACCGAAGCCGAAATGGTGACGGAAACGGCCGGATTGCTTGATGCGACGGGATACGGCACGCTTGTTGCACGCCTGTACATCGACCCCCGGAGCGCGGAGATGATAACAGGCACGCTCGCAGACGCCGGCAGCTATTCGGATATCGGCCTGTTGCAGCTGCTCTGCCGGACACCTGACATGTACACGCTCTACGTCCGGAAACAGGACCTGCCTGTCCTGGAAAAATTCTATTTCGGCCACGAGGAGGAGCTCTGGACCGAATTTGCCTACGAGGACGGGGAATCATATTTCCAGAGCCTGAAAACCGCGATGCTGCTGCTGGACTGGGTTTCGGAAGTGAGCGAGACCGCGATCTGCGAGCGTTACGGCGTCGGACCGGGGGATATCCACAACGCCGTGGAGGGAATAGCGTGGCTCGTCCATGCCGCATCGCGGCTCGCCTCGATGATGGCCGCCGATTTCGAACGGCCGATTCATGAGCTTGAAATCCGCATAAAGCATGGCATAAAGCATGAACTGCTCCCGCTGGTGCAGCTGAAGGGGATCGGGCGCGTGCGTGCACGGCGGCTCTTTAACAACAGCATCACCACTCCCGCGGACCTGCGCCGTGCCGGGATCGATGCCGTGGGGGCGATCATCGGGCACGGCGTTGCCCGGCAGGTATTTGCGGAACTCGAAAAGAAGGACCGGCCAGAGAATGGCGGATTTTCCGAATACGAAGATCTTCCCGGAGCTGCGGTCCAGAAAACACTGTTTTCGTTCGGGGAGGAGGAACCATGATACCTGACTGCATAATCCTCACGGCGGCCTGCCATATCGATAATACGGCAGCATTTCTCGAAAAACTGCGCGATATCGGAGAGAGAAACGGCACGGAGATCATCTGTTTCGATGCGGACCGCATGGCGGGGCACGGCCATGTCAGGGCGGCGCTCATGCA
>JAAEEQ010000123.1 GCA_013415665.1 Methanomicrobiales archaeon | reverse complement strand
CGGGTCGCGGAGATGATTTCGACCGTCGCATCACCGGTGGCGTCGCCGGCTGTGTAGGAGACTTTCAGGACCGGTTCGCACTCGTCCGTCGCCACCGTTATGCCTTCGGGGCAGGTGACGACGATCCGTGCGGTGCCGGCATCGTTGTCCGTCATGAAAATGACTCTGGTGCCGGATGCAGGATCGGCGGCTTCGATGCCGGTGATGGAGAGCAGCCCGGGATCAAAGGCCAGGGTCAGAGCGATGCCTTCGCAGTTTTCAACATCGCCGATCCCGAGAAGGAACGAGCCGGCCGAGCCGGGGGTGACGGTTCCGGAAGAGCCCCCGATGACCGTGTGGGCAGCCGCGAATGGCGTGCAGGCGCAGAGCACAACGACGGCGCACAGGAGAATGCGGCCGGTATTCATCGGTTCTCACCCCACATGACACCGGATTCGGCAGGAACCGGCACTGCGGCAGGAACTCGCCTGCAGGGGATGCAAAATGCTGCTCCGGGTGTCACATACCGTGTCAGGGCGTCTGCGGCTCTGCCGCAGAACTGCAGGAGGGTGCCCGCAAGGCGTCGGGGCACCCCGGCAATCGCCGGAATGGCCAATATCATAGAATATAACCTCATGGTTTCACTGGTGGTCGGTGGAATGCATCTGATTCCGGTGGTCTGAAGGCACTGAGATACGTCGGGGATGCTTTTTCGCGGCACTACCATCCGGCGACAGGATTGTGGAGGAGCCGCAGGGCAGCCGCCGGACATGAGGTGTCCGGGCGGCAGGCCTCATCCCTTGTCAGGCGTCTATACAGTAAGTTGTCGAGATAGGTATTTAAATATTTTGTTCTTTGATTATCATTGGTGTTTATACATAAGGATATTCCTTATCAATAATCATTGAAGACAGTCACCCGGTTTTCGCTTTCCGCATCCCTGCGCCCCTTTTTAACAACAAGCTTATTGTGTCCGGGGAAGAGACTGTACAGCATAACGGCATTCCGGATCCCACCGTCTCTTCATGGATCCCGATGCCCTGGAAGATACCAATGATCGAATACGGCAGGAATCAGATCGGCGAAGGATCGGTCATCTTTGACGATGTCACGCTCGGCTTCCCGTCCCGTGACCGGCTCGGGCAGACTGACTATCCGGGAACGGTCATCGGCGACCGTGCGGTTATCAGGTCCGGCACAATCATCTACTGCGACGTCGCCATCGGCGATGACTTCCAGACCGGCCACCGGGTGTTGATCCGGGAGACGACGACGATCGGCGACCGGGTTTCCATCGGGTCGTCCAGCATTATCGAGGGGACGGTCAGGATCGGCAGCCGGGTCAATATCCAGAGCCTCGTGTACATCCCCACGAATACCATCATCGAAGACGGCGTTTTTATCGGGCCCAATGCCGTCCTGACCAACGACCGGTATCCGCCGCACGGGGCGGGGCGGCTTTCCGGCCCGGTCATCCATGCCGGGGCCTCGATCGGCGCCAATGCGACCCTCCTCCCGGGTGTCCGGATGCCCGATGATCCCGGTTGCACGCCCGTTTGTCGGCGAAGAGGAGATCGCGGCGGTGGCGGAGGTCATGCGCAGCGGCATGCTTGCGCAGGGCGATGCGGTTGCCGCGTTCGAACGCGAATTCGCGGCATTCTGCGGGGCGGAACACGGCATTGCCGTCAACACGGGGACGGCGGCGCTTCATGCAGCCCTCGCCTGCCTCGGGATCGGACCGGGCGACGAAGTAATCGTGCCGTCGTTCACGTTCATCGCGACCGCTACCGCCGTCTCCATGACGGGTGCGACGCCGATCGCCTGCGACATCGAGCCCGCAACCTTCACCATCGACCCGGAGGCCGTGGCCGAAAATCTCAGCCCTGCGACGCGTGCCGTTATCGGCGTCCATCTCTACGGCCATCCCTTCGATGTCGACGCCCTTTCCGCCATCTGCGCAGACGAGGGTATTGCCCTTGTCGAGGACTGCGCCCAGGCCCACGGCGCCACGTGGAAGGGGCGGCAGGTGGGAACGTTCGGCGACGCCGGGTGTTTTTCGTTCTACCCGACCAAGAACATGACCACCGGCGAGGGCGGCCTGGTGACGACAGGGGATGCAGCCCTTGCCGGGCGCATCCGCCGGTTTATCAACCACGGCCAGAGCGACAAATACCTGCACACGGAACTGGGGTACAACTACCGCCTGACCAACATCGGGGGTGCCATCGGCCGCGTGCAGCTCGGCCGCCTTCCCGGCATGAACCGGCAGCGGCAGGAGAATGCGGCGTACCTTTCCGCACACCTCGATGTGCCGGGGCTCGCTACGCCGAAAACCCGCCCCGAAGCGACGCATGTCTTCCACCAGTACGTGGTGACCCTTGACGGGGAGTTCCCCCTCGACCGGGAGGCCTTCATGGCGTATCTCGCGGACCACGGGATCGGCAGCGCGGTCCATTACCCGATGCCGGTGCACATGCAGCCGCTTTATCGAGGCACGCCGCACCCGGCGTGCCCGGTCTC
Source organism: Methanomicrobiales archaeon (assembly GCA_013415665.1). GTDB lineage: Archaea > Halobacteriota > Methanomicrobia > Methanomicrobiales > Methanomicrobiaceae > LKUD01. Next base: position 3,348 of record JAAEEQ010000123.1, on the reverse strand, counting down.
GGACCGGTGCGCACGGACCGTGCTCTCCCTGCCGGTCCACCCCGGCGTCAGCCGCGGGGACTGCGCGACCATCTGCGATGTCATCAACGGAGTTGAGTGAATGGAGGTAGGAGTCATCGGTGTCGGCGCCATGGGGCGCAACCACCTGCGCGTGTATACGGAACTCAAAGGGGTCAAGAACGTCGTCATCTACGACATGAACGTCAAGGCGGCGGAAGAGCTCGCCTACGCCCACGACGCCGTGCTCGCAAGCTCGATCGAGGAGCTGGTGAGCATGGTCGACGCGCTCTCCATCTGCGTGCCCACCCCCTACCACGGGGCGGTTGCCGGGCAGGTCATCAGGGAGGGTGCCGGAAAGGAGCACCGCCCGCAGTTCTCGGAGAGCATGTACCGCGCCACGGAGCAGGCGATACAGAAGGGCGTGCACCTCCTTATCGAAAAGCCGATCTGCGCGACGGTTGCGGAGGCAAAGAAACTGGTCGCCGCGATCCCGGAAGGCCTGACGGTGGGTGTCGGCCATATCGAGCGTTTCAACCCGATCATCGATGAGATCGCACGGATGGTTGAAAAACCCCTGTATGTGGAGATGAAACGCCACAACCCCGCCTCGGCCCGGGTATCGGGAAGCTCGGTCGTCGAGGACCTGATGATCCACGACATCGATATCGTGCTGCACAAGCTGTTCTCCGGCCCCTACAATCTCTCCTGCGCCGGCACCTCCGAGATTGCCGGGGCGCTGTTCCAGTTCGACTCGACGCCGGTGTACCTGTCCGCGAGCAGGAAATCGTCCAAAAAGATACGGATGATCTATATCGAGGAGGAGGACCGCACCATCGAGGGGGACTTCATGACGCAGGAAGTCTACGTGCACCGGAAACCCGAGAGCTACAGCCTCGTCGACGAACGGTACGTTCAGGAAAATATCATTGAAAAAGTGCTGGTCAACAAGACCGAACCATTAAAACGCGAGCTCGGGACGTTTATCGACTGCGTCCGGAAGGGGGTGCCCTTCCCGATTACGCCTGCGCAGGGAATCCGGAACATGGAGATCTGCGAAGAGATTACAGGACAGTGCCTGCTATGAGTGACCATCTGAAGAAACTGCTTGCATCCCGGGGGCCTATCCGGACCATCGGCGTCATCGGGATGGGGTATGTCGGCATTCCGGCGGCGGCGCTCTTTGCCGAAACCCCCGCATATGCAAAGGTCTGGGGATTCCAGCGCGACTCGCCCTCCTCCGGGTACAAGATCGCCATGCTCAACGAGGGGAAAAGCCCGCTGAAAGGCGAGGAGCCGGGGCTTGAGGACCTCATCCGGCGCGTCGTCGCGGCACAGAAATTTGCCTGCACCGCGGATTTCACGAAAATCGCCGGATGCGACGCGGTCACGATCGCGATCCAGACACCCTTCGCCCGCCCCGAAGACCTGCTGCCCGATTTCGGGGCGCTGCAGGAAGGCATCCGGCAGGCGGGCAAAAACATCACCGAAGGGGCGCTCGTTGTGCTCGAATCGACGGTGACGCCCGGCACGACGGCGGGCATGGCGCGTGAGATCCTCGAGGAGGAGTCCGGCATGACGGCAGGCGAGGACTTCGCGCTCGCCCATGCCCCCGAACGCGTGATGGTGGGCAGGCTCTTAAAAAACATCCGGGAGCACGACCGGATTGTCGGCGGCATCAACGAGGCGAGCACCGAGCGTGCGATGGAGCTTTACGATCCGGTGCTGACGAAGGGCACGCTCATCCCCATGAGCGCGACGGCGGCGGAAGTGACCAAGACCGCCGAAAACACCTTCCGCGATCTGCAGATTGCGGCCATCAACCAGCTCGCCCTCTACTGCGAGGCGATGGGCATCAACGTCTACGATGTCCGCCGGGGCGTGGACTCCCTGAAGGGCGAGGGCATCACCCGGGCGCTGCTCTGGCCCGGTGCGGGCGTGGGCGGCCACTGCCTGACCAAGGACACCTACCACCTCGAACGGGGGGTCGCCCTTGCAGAAACACCGCTGGACTACCCCGCGGGCAAAGAGTCGCTGTACGTGCTCGCCCGGCATATCAACGATTTCATGCCCCGGCACATGTTTACGCTGACCCAGGAGGGGCTTGCCCGGGCGGGAACGGATCCCGCGGGGGCGAAGATCGCGATCCTCGGCTGGGCGTTCATCAGGAACTCCGATGATTACCGGAACACGCCGTCGGAGGTCTACCGGGATCTCGCGGTTCGGGCGGCCGCAAAGGTCGCGGTGCACGACCCCTACGTCACCTCGGCGCCCGGAGTTGCCATCACGCCGGACCTGCTCGCGGTGATCCGCGGCGCAGACGCGATTGTGATCATGACCGACCACGATGCGTACCAGCACCTCGACGCCCGCAGGATGCGGGACCGTGCAAAGAAGGACCACCCCGTCATCGTCGACGGGCGCAACGTGGTCGATCCCGATGCCTTCATCGCAAATGGTTTTGTGTACAAAGGCATTGGCAGGGGCGACAAAAACAGCCACCCCCTCTCCTGATTTTTTCAATAGAGCAGGTTGACAGAATCTATTTTTGGAGGTGTCGTCCTCACAATCGTAAGAGTTGCACCCCGGGGAGGGCGGAGGGTAATCCTGAACCGCTGATTTTCTTGAAGCACTCCGTTTTGATTGACCATAATCGTGAACTGTTCCCCGGTTTCCAGGATCGTATCGCTGGTACCTCCGACAACGGGCGGCTGGATATCGATGATTCTCCACTGTCCATCAGCAGGATTAATCGTGGGATGATAGAGCGGTGTGGCGCGTGAAAGGATCGTGACATCATCGCCTGTTGCCCATTCTACCACCATAGCGGAACAGTCCACCGGCGTATTCCCTGCGGTAAGCCCGATGGTGAACCGCACCATATCAATTCCGCCAATGAATCCCTCAATGCCATAGACATCGCCGATGATCTCGATGCCCGACGCTGCATCGATAACGCCTGTCTGGATCACTTCCTCACTCTTCTGGATCGAAAAAAAGCCGGCTCCCAGTATCGCATACGAAAAAACGGCAGCAACAACAAGAAACGATATCAGCACGATACCCGCTTCGAGCCCGGTGAATGCCTCGTCGGCGTCCATGCCCCGCCTCATTGCCGCCACCTCCAGAATGAAGGATGGGCATGCGCCGTTCTTAAGGGTTGTTATCGGCATCGGCCGGAAAGCCGGGCTTATTCAGCCACGACTTTCCCAATAGCGTCGACATACTGCTGGTACAGCCCGAGGTCGCCCGCGGCAAGCGCGCGTTGCGCCCGGTCGTAGAGGTCGGCGATCCGCTCGAGCTTTTCCCGGTCGGTCTCACTGATCGGCGGCACCGCGTCGCCACCGGGTG
>JAAEEQ010000122.1 GCA_013415665.1 Methanomicrobiales archaeon | reverse complement strand
CGCGAATGGGCGGCACGGGATCCCGCCGTCGACGCAATTCGCGTGGACCTGCGGATCACGACGACGTGGACGGACAAGGATTTTGCCCGGGCGTCGCGGGCGGTCGCCCGGTACGACTCGGGGCCGGTCTTTGAAGAGCAGGATCTCGAGGCCCTGCGGGACTGCCTTGCCGGGCATCGCGATCTTCTGCTCCGGCTGCTGGAAAATCCCGTCCTCTTCGAGCACGAGGCGTTCACCGACGTTCTGCGGGCGGTCTTTCATCTCGCGGACGAGCTGGAGAACCGCGGCGACCTCTCGGCCCTGCCTTCCAGCGACACCGCCCACCTCGCCGGCGACATCAAACGCGCCTATCTCCTGCTGATACGCGAATGGCTGCAGTACATGCGCCATCTCAAGGACACCTACCCGTACCTCTTCTCGCTCGCCGCCAGGACCAACCCGTTCGACCCGCAGGCGTCCGCCGTCGTCGCCTGAACATCCCTTTTTCAGCGGATCTTTCCGACCGCGGCACAATAGAGGGCAAACTCGGTCTCGCCGTCCACCCCGAGCGCGGCATTCAGGGCCTCGTCGGAAAAGGCCCCCACGGCGCAGACGCCGCACCCCACCGCCACAGCGGCAAGGTAAAGGTTCTGGCAGGCATGCCCCGCATCGAGGTGCAGGTAGCGGTACCCCCGTTCCCCGTAGCGCCACGTCATCCGGGCGGCGACTGCGGTCCAGACAAAGGATGCCGCGTTGTTGACGAGAAACCGCTGGTTGACGCATGCCGCCGCGATGCGGTCCGCGATCCCGGCCGAGCGGTCAATCTCGCAGAGCCGGTGCGAGAGGGCATCGTACCGGTAGAGCCCGGGCGGGAGACCGGCAACGGCGTTTGCGAGCACATAGGTTTCAAGCGCGTGCCGGGCTCCTGCCGACGGCACGTTCCGGAACGTGAAGATATCGCCTTCCCGGTGGCGCACGCCCTGGACGCACCAGAGCAGGAAAGCCAGTTCGTCGAGGCCCAGCGGACGGTCCAGGTACTGCCGGACGCTTTCGCGGCGCTCGATGGCCGTGCGGAGATCGGTGCCGGGAACGCGGATCTCCTCAGGGCGGGGGAGCGGGATGGCCCCGGCACCAGGCGGGCACGGGAGCCCGAGCGGTGGCTGGGGCAGCCCGCGCATCTGGTCCGACGGGGCAAGATTTTCAAACGTCGTCTTTTCCATAAATGTTCTTCCGGTTCCCTGCATCGAAAAACACCTCGCCGCCGGGCATACCCCGGCGTATCCGTGCATGAACGCTCTCCCACGATAAAGACATCGCCAGCTCCGGTTATCGGTTCTGCGGCTTTTCCCCGGCCCCGCCGGTATCGCCTGCAGTATCGGTCCTGAGCGTGATCGAAGGTGCGGTGCAGAGTTCGTCGTCGCAGTCGATATCGACGGCAAAAACCTCGTCCTGCCGTTTGCCCGACGGCCCGCCGGCGAGACGACCGCCTATCCGGCCTTTCACGTGGTCCCGGACATAGGCTTCCGCAAGGGATTCGACGACCCTGTCCGGCTGTTCTCCGGTCTCACTGCAGAGAGCGGTGAATGCATCCGCTATATCCTCCCGCATGCGGAAGGTGAGTGTCCGGCACTTCATCCGTGTCTCCCGCGGGGGATTTCCTGCCGGATAAAATAAAGGCTCTGGTCAGGTGCCGTACTGGTTGATGATCCGGATGAGATCGGCGAGGCCGTCCATCTCGATCTGGAGCACCTGGTGGCGTGCCATGCCCATGCTGGTCTCCGCATCGGCCGTCAGTATCTCCGGCCCCCGGACGACCTGGCGGCGTACGCCGTCCCGGGAGAGCACCGACTCCGCCTCGGCATCGTGGACGAAACACCGACCGGGAAGAATCACCGTCTCTTCAAGCCCCGAAAGGTCGATCTCCATCAGATCGTCGATGGTAATGAGGCAGGCAATCTCCTTGGCAACTTTCACAACCCTGCCCTCGTAGCCGCGGATGCGCAGGACGCGCTGGAGCTGCGGTGCTGCGACGGCACCCGTGACGACGGACACCCTCCCGGTCACTTTCGGGAGTTTTTTTAAGAGATCCGGCTCGTGCAGGATGGCGAACGGCGATCCTATCTCGGGGTCCCACAGGGGCGTTCCCGAGATCTTCATGGACGAGTTCTCGTTTAAGCGGGTGACCAGGTCGCGGAACGATTCGACCGACTGGACCCGCTGCCCCGGGATCAGCGGTGCGTTCCCGAGGATGAGCCCCTGCTGGGGTTCATTGGCAAACCGCATCAGGATCAGGCCTTTCGCGCCGGCGTCCTCAAGCCATTCGACCGTTTGCTCGAGCTCCCGGCCGTCGTTCACGCCCGGAAGCACGACGGCGGCGGCATAGACGTCGATCTCGCCGCAAAGCCGCTCGAGAACAGCGAGGGATGCTTCTGGTGTCGGATCATTCATCCAGGTACGGCGCAGGTCGGGATTCGCGGCGAAAACGGTGTACGAAACCTCGGCAAGGCCGTTCTCGATCAAAACGTCGGCAATCCCCGGGTCGTCAAATCCCTTGCCGCTCGTGTACCCGATGTGCAGCGGGATCTCCATGCTCCCCAGCAGTTCGACGAGATCGACAAACGCAGGGTAGCAGCTCGGATCGCCGCCGCCGCTGATGGTGATCCGGTCGAGGTCCCCCTCGCAGAGCTGCAGGTTGGCAAGCACCTCGGCGGCAACGTCTTCGAGGCTTTTGAATCCCGCATACCCCTCCCGGACACCGCGGGTGCAGTAATCGCAGCCTTTCGAAAACGGAAGGCAGTACTTGCAGCCGAGGGATACGGTGCCGCGAACCTTCTTAAAGTAGCAGTACGAGCAGAAGCCCCGGCAGTCAACGCCCGGCGTTCCGCCGATATCAACGGTCAGATGACTCATCGTATGCCTCGCTGGTGTGAATGGTCGATGATTGCTGTGCTATGCCGCTCCTCTCCTTTGTTCCGGGTTCGATCCGGTTCTGGAACATTGCGTGGATCTCTTCGAGTTTCCGGTTCACTTCACGAATTTTCGAGAACTCGAGCATGACCTTGAGGTCCATCTCGTCGAACCGGGGGTACTTCAGGAGCCGCTCGTAGTCGTGCGTGAAGTGGTAGTGGAAATGCCCGTACATGTAAATGAGCAGGTAGGTGAACAGGTTGGTGATCCGCCGTGCCGAGGTATAGACCTCCTGCCGCGGATCGTAGCGGCACCGGATAGCGCCTTCTTTGAACATCCGCCACGAAAGATCGTAGTCCTCGAGAATCGAAATGTCCCGGTGTCCGTCGATTTTCTCGTAAACGTCACGCCTCATGGCCATGTTGGAGCCAATCAGCCAGTAAAAATTAAAAAGGTGAAAAATATTGTACTGTTTTCGCCACAGTGCGAGGAGTTCCGACCGGAGGGTCTTTTCGTAAAAGAGAATGGGCCCGGTACAGACATCGTAACGGCGGATAACGAGATTCTCCTCGATCATCTCGAGCCATTCCGGCCGGTGCAGCGTGTCGGCGTCCGTAAACACAAGCAGGTCGCCGCTTGCTGCATCCACCCCGTCTTTCCGGGCTCCCCCGATGCCCGCGCGCCGCTGCAGGACAATGCGGTCCGCTCCCGCCTCCGTTGCGATACTGCGGGTGTCGTCGGATGAATTGCCGTCGACGACGATGATCTCGAACCGCTCCCGCGGGAGCGTCTGGGAGGTGAGGGAAGAGAGGCAGTACCCGATATGCTCCTCTTCATTCATCGTCGGTATAATCACAGAAATCATGGCATCACGCGAATAAAACCCCGGAAGGCGTACGAGATATATGACCGGGAACACTCTTAAGGATACGTATTCTCATAATAAACGCCGGGGGGCGGTATCGTGCTGCTCTTTGGGAGGAGTGACCATGCGAACCAGTCACAAAGTGCTGCTCAGGCTGTACCATGACCCGCAGTTCCGTTTCGGGGATGTCGGTGTCCGGTACATCGACCGGGGAGCCCCGGGAGACGAATCGTGCGTTTCCGGGGAGGAAATCGCCGCCCTTGACCGGGATTACTTCGAAGTGACGTCCCCTGACATGCCCGGCGGCAGAAAACCGGTGCCCTACCATCGCATTCTCGCAATCTCCTACCAGGGACGGGTGGTCTGGGACCGGATGACGGGAGAGGCCCTGCCGGCAGGAGATTCCTGAAAGGAGGATGCGGTTCCGGCGCGGCGTTTCGGGAAAGCACCATCTTTTTTTACTGCGACCGACAATAGGTATGGTGCGCCTCAGTGGCTTAGTTGGCAGAGCGGCTGACTTGTAATCAGCAGGTCCCGTGTTCAAATCACGGCTGAGGCTTAAAGAAGGCAATTACTTAATCCTTTTTTATTTTT
>JAAEEQ010000121.1 GCA_013415665.1 Methanomicrobiales archaeon | reverse complement strand
CAGCCACGTGTAGTCCTCGCATTCGAGCAGCAGCCCCGATTCGCGCTCGATACGATCACGGAGCGCCCCGGGGTCGGCCCCCTGCACCCAGAGGCAGTCGACGATCCCGTGAAGCACGGAAAATCCCATCTCTTCCGCGGCCGCCTTGGCGGCACAGAGAATCTCGCGGGAGATCGCCGTGATGCGCTCGTGCATCTCGATGCTGCCGAACTTCGCGTTTTTGTACCCGGTATACCCGAAGCAGGTCACCAGCATCCATTTCAGGATGCTGTCAATCCCTGCGACGGCAGGGTCGTGCTTCTTTTTCGCCTTTGTTTCGATCCTGAGGGCGAGGAGGGGGGCAAGCGCCTCCGCAAGAAACCCGCGCCGCTCCGGCGCCCCGATGGTCTCGGGCGAGAGGTTGTACTGCACGATAATGGCGGGGTACAGGGAGGTGAAATCAAGCTGCGTCGTCCTGCCGTACACGCCCGGTTCGGGCTGGAACATCATCCCGCCCCGGTCGGCGGTGCGCAGCGAACTGCACCGGCGGACGCGCTCGGGATCGCGTTTCCGGAACGGGACCGCAATGCCGCGGGAGAGCGCCTCGTATGTCTCGTAGGCAGACACCAGCGTACCGGGAGTAAAGCGGGAGGTGAGGTTCGGGGAGAGGCCGGTAAGGCGTGCCGCGAGACACACCCCCGCAAGCCCGCTCTCCCGGAAGACGAAGCTCTCCTCCGTATCGATGAGGATTCGGCCCTCGGGGATGAGCGCCGCCTCGCGGAACTCCCGCCGCCCGTAGCTCCAGTAGGACCGCGAACCGAGATGGCGGTACCTGCCGCTCCGGGAGAAGGGCAGCGGCAGCCCGTACGCAGACGCCCGCTTCCCGATCAGCTGCACCCAGCGGTCCGCGCGGGCAAAGAGGATCACGTCCGGGTCCCCTGCTGCGATACGGGAAAAGAGCTCCGCAAGAACGTCCGGCTCCTTGCCGGAAAACGGCTCCCCGTCAACGGATGCATTGGTGATCGCCGGCGTGCGCTCCGGCATGCCCGGCACGCGGATCTCCATCACGGACAGCGGAACGGCAATGTCGGGAGAGAACCGGGATTCGCCCGGATACGCACAGGGATACTGCTCCCGGGAGGCGAAGTACCGCTGTTCCGGGCGAAGATCGACGTTGTACAGCGTTGCCCGGCCGTTGGTCTGCTGCTCGATTGCCTCGGCGACCGCCCTGCCTGCCGGCACCCGGTACCCCGGTTCGGCTCCCCGGATGGTGGAAAACGTGCACGCTTCCGCCCCGTAGCGGTCCTCGAGATCCGCGAGCATCTCCCAGTGGGCGTGGCTGTCGGGAAGCGAAACGTACATCGAGGGGGGCGAGGGTTCCGTGCGGCACCGCACCCCATCGCGATCGCGTATCCAGAGGTCCACCCGGTCATTCGCACCGGCGACATCGAAGATCCATCCGTCAGGCACCACGAACACCTCCCTCAGGTCCTGCCAGGCATATCCTGGGCCGGCCGACGGGCGGCAGGCCCGGCATGGCGGGAAGAGCGGTTCCCGCCGGGAGGGCAGACGTACGCCACCCGCCCGGCATCCGCCGACATCCGCCAGAGCACCGCATCCGGGGCGGTGGCAAGCACAACCACCCGGGCGTCCCGTGCACAGTCGGCGCAGGCGCGGGCGACCGGGCCTGCCATCCCGGGCGCGTCGTCGTAGAGCGTCGGATCGTGCTCGATGAGGATGCAGCTCTGGTCGGCCTCCTCGAGGATCGTCAGCAGCTGGTGGGCGGTGAAGGCCCGCCGGAGATCGAAGTCGCGGCAGGTGCGGCCGAGCCGGGTGAGGAACCGCGAATAGTTGCCGCAGACGTAGAGCAGCCGGAACCGCTGTACGGCCTGCAGCTGCCGCTCGATCGCATCGAGCAGCAATGCATCCGGTGCGATGAGCAGCGAGAACGTCTCTTCCGCAACGGCGAACGGCAGGGCAGGCCCGGACATACCGACAGGTGGAGGAGAGCAGTGCAAAAAGGCAGTGAAGGCGGGGGGTGAAACTGATCGGCAATCCGCCGCCATCCTGTCCATGGGGTAACGATTCCCGGAGAGCCGGGCAGCACCTTAATCAGGAAAACAGTGCAAAACATCCCTATGCCGGACGGTGTTGGCAAAAAAACGATCCTTCTCGTCGCCTCGCTTGCAGCGTTCCTGACACCGTTCATGGGTTCATCGATCAATATCGCGCTGCCGGCCATCGGGGCGGAACTCGGCGCCGACGCGGTGCTGCTCACCTGGGTGCCGACGGCGTACCTTCTTGCAACCGCCATCTGCATCATCCCCTTCGGCCGCCTCGCCGACATGTACGGCAGGACCCTCATCTTTTCTGCCGGCATCGTCGTCTATACCGCAGGGTCCCTCTTTTCGGGCATCGCCCTTTCCGTGGAGATGCTGATCGCCGCCCGCATCGTGCAGGGCGTAGGCGCAGCGATGATCTACGGGACGAGCGTGGCGCTGATCACCGCTGCTTTTCCGAAGGAGGAACGGGGGTGGGCGCTCGGGTACAACGTGGCCGCGGTCTATCTGGGGCTCTCGGTCGGCCCGGTCCTCGGGGGCATACTGACACAGCAGTTCGGCTGGCGGAGCGTGTTTTACTTCAACGTGCCGCTCGGCCTCATCATTATCGCGGTTGCCCTCACCCGCCTGGGTTCGGACCGGAAAAGCGGCGACGGGGAGCGATTCGATACCATCGGTTCGGTTCTCGTCGCGTGCCTGCTTTTCTGCCTGATGTACGGCTTTTCCCTGCTGCCTTCCCTTGCCGGCGCCGGGCTCGTGCTGCTCGGCGCCCTCTTTCTGGCAGGATTTATCGCGTGGGAGCGCCGCTTTCCCCATCCCGTGCTCGATATCTCGCTCTTTTCCCACAACCGGACCTTTGCCTATTCCAACGGCGCAGCCCTGATCAACTACAGCGCGACGTTTGCCGTCGGGTTCCTGCTCAGCCTCTACCTGCAGTACATCAAGGGATTTGATCCTGAGGCGGCGGGGCTCGTGCTGATCGCCCAGCCGGTGGTCCAGACCCTGTTTTCGCCTGCAGCAGGACGGTTCTCCGACTGGCTCGAGCCCCGGATCGTCGCGTCGGCGGGCATGGCCGTAACGACCGCGGGGCTCGTGCTGCTGGCGTTCGTGACGGAGCAGACGGAGCTTGCATGGATCATCGGGGCACAGGTCGTGCTGGGAGCGGGCTTTGCCCTCTTCTCCTCGCCGAACACGAACGCGGTCATGACCTCCGTGCACCCCCGCCAGTACGGCGTCGCCTCCGGGACTGTTGCCTCCATGCGGCTGATCGGCATGATGTTTTCCATGGGCGTCGTGATGCTCATCTTCTCCGTTCTTATCGGCAGGGTGACCATTACCCCGGAGTATTTCGCCCCCTTCGTCGAAAGCGTCCGGATCGCGTTTGCCATCTTCGCTGTCCTCTGCGCCGCGGGCGTCTATGCGTCGTACCAGCGGGGCAATATCAGAGTGAAGGCGGACAGCGCCGGCAACCCGAAAAAATAAATATCCACCGCCCGACGTGTTCTCGGCTGAACCAGCATGACCGACGTTCTTATCGTGTATTACTCGCTCTACGGGCACGTGCACCGGCTCGCAGAGGCGGCTGCCGAAGGAGTGCGTGACGGCGGCGCATACCCCGTCCTCCGGCGGGTGCCGGAGACCCTGCCGCCGGAGGTGATCGAGAAAATGGGGGCAACGGCATTCCAGCGGGAGTTTGCGAAGGTGCCGGTCTGCACGCGTGAGGAGCTCGCCGCCGCCGACGCGGTGATCGTCGGCACCCCGACCCGGTTCGGGAACATGTGCGGCCAGATGCGCCAGTTTTTCGATGCGACCGGCGGGCTCTGGACGAGGAACGCCCTCGTCGGGAAAATCGGGAGCGTCTTTACCAGTTCCGGCACCCAGCACGGCGGGCAGGAGTCGACGATCCTTGCAACGCAGATCACCCTCCTGCACCACGGCATGGTGCTGGCGGGGCTTCCCTACGCCTTTGCCGGGCAGTCACGGATGGACGAGATCACCGGATGCTCGCCCTACGGCGCCTCGACCATCGCGGGAGGCGACCGGTGGCCCTCGGAAAACGAGCTCGCGGGGGCCTGGTGGCAGGGGACCTACGTGGCACTGCTTGCTGGCAGGCTGGCATCGGAGCGGGAGAATATGCTTATCCGACTGCTAAAGAAACCTATGGCAACTCATGGAAAACTGAAATAACATTCGAGTAGCATAATCACCGGAAAACCGCAAAAACCCAAATCTTTTGTGATGGCCGGGATGGAAAAGAGGGGCCGGAGAACACTGATAATTGCTGCATAGTCGACTGGTATCATACTATTCCGGCCATAAGCAAAGGAGAAGGATTCATGCTTCTTGTTTGAAGCA
>JAAEEQ010000120.1 GCA_013415665.1 Methanomicrobiales archaeon | reverse complement strand
ATTCTCGCCGCCTGTGCGTATTTTGTCGGATCAACACTCGAATCCAACGCGATTGCGAGTACATTCGCCGGAGGCAGGGACCGTGAATGAGCTTTTTGCCATTGTATTCGGCGCCATCGCGCTCCTGGGGGCGGGTGCCGCCGTTGCCGAACGCGATCCCTTCGCACGGCTGATCGCGATCGGGGTGATTGCCGGCGGCGTCATCCCGTTCATCGCGGACCGGGGCTATCTCGATGTCGCGACGGCGGTCGCGCTGATCGTTCCGGTCACCACGATTGTCATCCTGCTGGTATGCCGGAGGGAGGCGGCATGAACGCCGAATTCCTTCTCGGGATGGCACTGCTTGCCATCGGGGTCGTTGCCGTTGCCTTTCCGCGGGATCGCCGGTACCTGACACGGCTCATCAGCCTCGAAATACCGGCGTTCGGCCTGCTCCTCATCATGCTCTCCTACGACGAGACGATCGCGCTTTTAACCTTCATTGCGGTGACCGCGATCGCGACGTTCGTCCTGACCCGCGTTCTCGAGCGGAGGGGGGAGGCATGAAACCCGAGGGCCAGGGATCGCTGATCTCACGGATTTCACGGGAACTTTCGAATTACGACTACCTCGCGGCGGTCTATGCCCTGCTGGTGATCGTGGTGACCATCGTCGGTGTCCTAACCCTTCCCTTCCTTTCCTATGAGGACGGCCAGATCTACGGCAAGCATATCGACCGGCAAAGCCCGCTCGATCCCTACGACCGCGGCGGCACGCCCTTCAATGCAACGATCGTCCATGCCCAGTACCCGGAGAATTCGCCGACGCTGGGCTATGTCACCGCCTATCTAACGCCGCTTTCGCAGTTCTTCGCGGATACGACGCAGCATCTCGGCACCACGATCGTCGCGCATCCCGGCGGCATCATCGATGAAATCCTCTACAACACCCGCGGGCTGGACACGGTCGTCGAATCAAGCATCCTGTTCGTGGCATTCGCCATCGCGGCCTACCTGTTCAGGAGGGGAGCCGTATGACCGGCCCCCTGTATATCGCGGGGCTTGCCGTCGCCTTTGCCGGGATCCTCGTTGCCTTCTACGCGATCATGCGGGAGAGCGATGATTTCCACCGCATTCTCCTCACCGATCTCGCCGAGATCCTGGCACTCGTCCTCATCGCGCTCGTGGCAACCGATCTTGCCGAAGCATTGATCCTGCCGGGCCTTGTTGTCGGGATCTCCGAACTCATGGCGGTTTCGGAAGTCTACCTCGTCAAGGAAGGGCTGTTCCGCCCGCAATATCCACCGCTTTCCATCGAGGTCATGGACACAGCACCGGCCATTCTCACCCTTGCCCTGGTGGCCTACGGGATTGTCCTGTCGGGATTCACGGGCGGCGCCGTCGCCGGCGTCGGGGCAGTCTTTTACATGATGTGCCGGGGGCACGACGAACGGTTCGCCGTCATCGAGGCGGCAAGCGGGTACGCATGGGCCCTGTGGATTGCCGCGTTCTTTATCTTCATGGTGGCTCCTCAGTACTGGCTCTTTGCGGTGATGACCGCCGGCGGGGCGCTCCTTTTGAAGGTGGCGGGGAAGATGTCGCTGGTCGGCACGATGCGGGGTGGCAGCAATGAATAGCCTTCCGGCGGATATCGGCGGCCCCGGGCTCTACGCGGTCGAATTCGGGGACATCGTCAATTACTTCACCCCCTATACGGCAGTGCTCTTCGTCTTCGCGCTCGTATTCACCGCCCTTGCGATAGCGAGCCGTCCCGAGCGGCAGGTGGACATCATCTTCGGCGGCGACGGCTACTACACCAAGGACATCGAGCCGGCAAAGCTCGGCTTCCAGCGGTTCATGGCAATCGCCTGCGGGCTGGCGACGCTCGGGGCGGTGGTCTCGGGGGACGTGTTCAACTTCACCCTGTTCACCTCGATGGTGGGCATCACGAACATCGGGATCGTCGCCGCCTACACCAACCGGCACGTCCTGAATGCGGCGTTCCAGTACGGCATCGTGGCGATGATCGCGACCGTGCCGCTCTTCGGGGGCGCTGCAATCATACTTGCCACCACCGGAACGCTCTCCATGTGGGAGCTCTTCGGGCCCGCCATCGCCGTGCCGTTGATTGCGAAGGCATTTCTCATACTGGGTGTGATGGGTGAGGGGATGGCCCCCTTCTATGTAGCGAAGGCGGAAATTACCCGTGCGCCGGGAGCGCCGTACGTGCTGATGATCCACGTCAGCTCGCTGCTCCTGTTCCTGCGGGTGACGGAGATCGTTCTTTCGATGTGATGCGGCATGAAAAAAGAGAATGCAGCGATGGGAATGGTCATCTGCGGTGTCATATGCTGTGCTGCCGGAGCGCTGCTCTGGCTTTCCCTGCTCGAAGCGTGGATTTCGGCACTTCTCATCGTTGCCGCGTTTCCGTTCTTCGTCGTATTCCTTGGCCTGTGGTGGAATGCCTCCGAACGGGAGGGGGACATCCCGTTTATCGGGTACTGACATGATCGACATTCTGCTCTTTGGGATCTTCGCCGGGCTGCTCCTCCACGGGATACACCGCAAGGTCATCGCCCGCGTCCAGGGGCGGCCGGGGCCGCCCGTCTGGCAGGAGATCCTCCATACCCTGAAGTTCTCGTTCAAGGAGACGTGGATTCCGGTTACGGCAAGCCAGGCGCTGTTCGTTGCCGTGGTGCTCGTCGCCCTTGGCATCTGGACAGCGGCGCTCTTCGTCCTCCTGCTCGAAGGAAGCCTGCTGCTGCTCTTCGGGATGTATATGCTCCACAAGATCGTCGAGCACGGGCTCGGCCTCTCGTCGGGATCGCCGTACGGCAAATTCGGGGCAATCCGTTCGGTCATATCGGCAGCATCGGAGATCCCGCTTTTCGCGACCATCGGCGCCGTCTATCTTGTGACGGGGTCCCTGATGATCTCGGACATTCTCGCCTGGCAGCAGGTGCACGGCCCGCTGGCGATCGCAATGCCGCCCGCAGCGCTTGCAATGTACCTCGTCATCCTCTCGAAGGTGCACTACAGCCCGTTCGCGATCATCGAAGCCAAGGAGATCGTCAGCGGGAACCGGACCGAGCATTTCGGCGTCTGGAGGGCGGGGCTTGACGTTGCGTTCGCCCTCAAGACATTCGTGCTCCTCTTCGCGTTCGTGCTGATCTTTGTCGGGGCGCTGCCGTTCGCCGCCGTGCTGGCGGTCATGCTGGTCCTGCTGCTCTCGCTCTCGTTTGTCTGCGCGCTGTGCCCGATGCTCTCGCCCTACGACACCGTGACGGTGCAGAGCCTGGCAACGGGCCTCATCGCCGTGTATATTGTTGCCTTCGGGGTGATCGGATGACACAGATTCCCCGGATACTGGTGGCCGGTGCCGTGGTCTATGCCGCCATCGCGCTGGTGCAGGCGGGCCTCGTTTCCGGGCTCTGGCTCGAAACCGGTGCCGCTGCGGTGTTCCTCGGGGCAGTGGCACTGCTGTCGCTGTCGAACGGGGAGAAACGGCTCAAACATGCGGAAATGCGCATACTCTGGATATGCGTGCTCTGCTTTGCAGGCTACGCCATCGCACGGGCGGGAGGATTGATCTGATGGACCTTCTCTACGAAAAAAACCTGCGCACCATGCAGTACAATATTCTCACCAGCACCCGCCATGACGCTGTTGTCGTTGCCATTGCCGAACGCTACGGCCTGAAAAAACAGGAAGTCCGCCGGATCATGATGGAACGCATGGATATGATTCTCCTCGAGAACATGCCGGCGCGCTACGATGCATGGCGGGATGCCGGGGATGAAGGCGACCGGATCGCGAAGGGTCTCGGGTGCGATCTCGTGACCCGCTTCCTGCCCCTCATGGGCCGGAGCGCAGCGGACCGCATCTGCAGCGAGGCGAGGGAGGAGATAGCACGGGGAACACCCGAGGAGGATGCCCTGAAAAGCGGGAGAGCCCGGATGGGTGAGGAGATACGCGCATGGGAGTGATACAGTCAGTCAAAAACGCCGTCCGCTCGCGGTCGATTCATGTCAGCTATGTCAACGTGGGGTCCTGCAACGGCTGCGACATCGAGGTGCTCGCCATGCTGGCGCCGCGCTATGACATCGAACAGTACGGCATCTACGTCCACAACAACCCCCGTGAAGCCGATGTCCTGCTGGTCACAGGCGCGTTCACGCCGCAGTGGGAGGACAAGCTCGAGGCCATCTGGAACAAGATCCCGAAACCGAAAGTCGCGATCGCCATCGGCAACTGCCCGATCTCCGGGTGCGTCTTCAATCGCCGGGGATCGTTCGTGGATCCCCCCGTCGCCAAACACATCCCGATCGCCGCCGAAGTGCCGGGGTGCCCGCCCCGGCCGACCGAGATTCTGGCCGCGGTATTGTCCCTTGCACCGGTGATATTCCAGGATTACGAGGAGAAAAAGGCATG
>JAAEEQ010000023.1 GCA_013415665.1 Methanomicrobiales archaeon | reverse complement strand
ATGGGTAAAGTATTGATCGTTGATGATACGATGTTCATGCGGACCCTCCTGAAAAACATTCTTTTTTCCGGCGGTCACGACATCGTCGGTGAAGCAGAAAACGGGGAGCAGGCCGTGGAGCTGTACGCCAAACTCAAACCGGACCTGGTCACGATGGATGTTGTCATGCCCAAGATGAACGGGATTGAGGCCTTAAAAGCGATCAAAACCGCCGATCCGGCGGCTAAGGTCATCATGTGCACGGCCGTGGGGCAGGAGCAGATGGTGAAACTCGCGATCAAAACCGGCGCCAAAGGCTATATTGTCAAACCATTCCAGGCTCCCAAGGTCCTTGAAGAAGTGAAAAACGTCCTTTCCGGTTGATTATGATTCGCGTCCTTATCGTCGACGACTCCGTTTTCATGCGGAGCATTCTTCACGACATCCTGTCGCGTGATCCCGGCATCGAGATTGTCGGCATGGCAGCCGACGGCATCGAAGCGCTCAAACAAATCAGGGAACTTTCGCCCGATTGCATAACGCTCGATATCCAGATGCCCAGGATGGACGGGCTCGCGACCCTTGATGAACTGAAGAAACTGCCTGAGCCGCCGCGTGTCCTTATGCTTTCCACGCTGACGGCACATGACGCGGAACTGACGAGCAAGGCGCTGATGCTCGGTGCCACCGATTTCATGCTCAAGCCCAGAAATCTCAGCAAACTGCGCGAGATCCAGGACGAACTCGTAGAAAAGATCAAATCCGTTGTCAGTATCCGCGAAGTGGCCACAAAGGCTGTCCGGAGCGACAAACCTGCGCAACGGATCGTCGTCATCGGATCATCGGCCGGGGGGCCGGTGATGCTGGATGCCCTCGTCTCCCGGATGGCAGCAGGCCTTCCCGCCGCCGTGGTCATCACCCAGCACATGCCCGAGGGGTTCACCGCGGCGCTCTCCCAGCGCCTGAACCGGATAGCGGCGATGCCGGTAAAGGAAACGGAAAACAACGATATCCTCTATGAAGGGAAGATCTACGTGGCGAAAGGGGGATATCATACGATCATCATGACCACCGTCGGAAAAGACGGGTTCCGGGGCGGCCGGGTGACGCTTTCGAAATCACCGCCGCTCCACGCCGTCCGTCCGGCAGTCGACCATACGTTTTCATCCGCAGCCAGGACGTTCGGTACACGGACGGTATCGGTCATTCTCAGCGGCATGGGAAGTGACGGGGGCGAGGGGACCCTTGCCGTCAAGACCGCGGGAGGAACCACCATGGTCGTCGATGAACATGACTGCCTTGTTTACGGCATGGCGCGATCGGCACTCGAGCGCAAAGCCGTGGACCGGGTCGTCCCGCTCGACCGTCTTGCCGAGGAGATTGCGCAGGCGGTCACTACACTGGAGTAAGACGATGTCTGACGAGGATATCTACCGGAAGCTGTTTGTCGCGGAATCGCGCGAGAATCACGAGGTTATCGTCCGGAATCTTCTTGTGCTCGAGGAGGGGTCCGATGACGAGGCAATCGACGAAATCTTCCGCTCTGCCCATACCCTCAAGGGAATGTCGGCCTCGATGGGATACCATGAAATGGAGCACCTCTGTCACTCCATGGAGGATGTCTTCGATCTCATCAGGAACGGGCATATTTCGGTGACGCAGGAGCTGATGGACACGCTCCTTGCCTGCACCGATATGATCGAGGAGATGCTCGACGATATCGAAAACGGCGGCGATTCCTCCTCGATATCTGCCGATCATCTCGTCGCGGATCTCCGGAAGTTCGAACAGGAGACGGGAGAAGCGCAGGCGAAGGAGGAGAGCGGGTATCCGGCGACGGGCTACCGTCTGGTCATCGACGTCGAGGATGCCTGCATGATGAAGGACATCCGTGCGCTGCTGGTTCTCCAGAACCTTGAGATGCTGGGGACGATCGTGCAGAGCACGCCTTCGGCCCAGGAACTCGAGGATGGCACGGAGGGCTTTTCCGGCCGCCTGGTCGTGGAGATGGACAGCGATGCGGGGGCGGACCGAGATCGCCAGTGTCGCCATCGAGGGCGAAGATATCGCGGATGCAGCGATCCCCCCGGCGCCCGCCGCCCCTGCACCCGTATCCGCAGGCACTGCCGACGCCCTTTCACCCGGGAAAAAACCAGCCGAGAAAACGGAAAAAGCGGAAAAAACACGTGAAGTCAAGAATATCAGGGTGGATATCCGGCGCCTCGACCAGATGATGAACCTGGTCGAGGATCTCGTGATCAACGGGGGGCGCCTCAAGCAGATAGCCAAAATGTACCAGATAAAAGAGATGGACGAGGCACTCAATATGGTGAGCCGTTCCGTCTCCGATCTGCAGAACCTCATGATGAATATCCGGATGATACCCATCAACCAGATCTTTAACCGGTTCCCCCGTGTTGTCCGCGATGTGGCGCACCATGACGGAAAGGAAGTCGAATTCACCATGACCGGCGGCGAAACGGAACTCGACCGGAGTGTCATGGACGGCCTTTCCGATCCCCTGCTTCACCTGATACGAAACGGCGTCAACCACGGGATTGAAAAGCCCGAGGAACGCGAAAAAGCCGGGAAAGCCCGGAAAGGGACCCTTACCCTGTCGGCCCGGCGCGAACAGGGCAACGTGATCATCGAACTCGAGGATGACGGCTACGGGATCGAGCGCGACCGCGTGCTGGCCAAAGCGATTGAACGGGGACTGGTGACGAAAGAGGCGGCGGACCATCTCTCCGATGATGAGGTCATCAATTTCCTCTTCCAGCCCGGTTTTTCAACCGCCAGCGAGATCACGGACATCAGCGGACGGGGGGTCGGCCTGGATGTGGTGAAGAGCACGATCGAGTCGCTCAACGGCTCGATCAAGGTGAAGACCACGCCCGGGAAAGGATCCAGATTCACCATGACCCTGCCGCCGACGATGGCCATCATCGATGTCATGATGGTGCGGATCAACGGGCGCCGCTGCGCCATACCGATCAATGCGGTGGTGGAAGTGGCGAGCGCAGACCTCAGGACGGTTCACCGGATCGGGGGCTCCGAAGCAATCATGCTGCGGGACGAAGTGCTGCAGATCTATCGCCTTGAAGAGATGTTTGGAAACCGGACGATGAGCGAGATCGTCGTCGTCGTCCAGTATAAGGGACGAAAATGCTGCATTCCCGTTGATGTCGTGGAGGGCCAGCAGGAAGTCGTCGTCAAGCCGGTCAGCAATGTCATCGGCAGCTGCCGCGGCGTCGGCGGTGTGACCATTCCCGGTGACGGGGATGTTGTGCCGGTGCTCGATGTAAACACCATGGTATAAGGAGAAGTCTATGAAACTCACGGAACAGCAACTGGATGCACTCAAGGAACTGGGCAATATCGGGGCGTCGCATGCCGCGTCATCCCTGTCCGTGATGCTCTCCAGCGCGGTCGACATGACCGTACCGGAAGTCGAACTTGTGGACATCAGCGATCTTGCCGAGATTTTCAGGGATGAAATTGCCGCTCTGGTTATCTTCGAGATCCAGGGTGAAATTGCACAGGGCGGCTATCTCGCCCTTTTCATGCCCCGCGAGTCGGCCATCCGCCTGACCAACACCATGCTCGGCATGACGGAGATGGACCGCGAGATCACCGAGATGGACGAGAGTGCCCTTCTTGAAGTGGGCAACATCATGATGTCGCAGTTCCTCGATGCAACGGCGACGCTCTTAAATATCGTGATGCTTCCCTCGCCGCCGGATGTCGCCATCGATATGGCGCATGCGATGCTCCAGACCGTCATCGCCCAGGTGGCGAGCGACATCAACAAGGTCATCCTCTTCCGGACGGAACTGCTCTGCTCCGAGCACGAGGTAAACGGTTCGATTCTGCTGCTGCCGCGTCCACCCATGCTCCAGGAAGTGCTCTCCCTGCTTGAAAAACTCATGTCCGGCGGCATCTAGGGTCGAAAGGGTGGTACTATCCCGGAACATCCCCTCGCCCCGAAATCGAAGAATGTCGGCATCGGCGAGTTCCACCTGGGAAGCTTTCCGATGACCTCCATAGGGCTCGGTTCCTGTGTCGCGGTGATACTCTACGATCCGCGCAACAGGATCGGTGCCGTGGCTCACGTGATGCTCCCGGAGAGCGGCGGAAAATGCGACCGGCCCGGCAAATATGCCGATACCGCCATTCCGCTGCTGATGAACGAGATGATCCAGAACGGATCGGTCAGGCGTTCATTGGTTGCAAAAATTGCCGGCGGATCGAGCATGTTCCAGAATTTTTCCGGCAACCTCAATATCGGCGATCGGAATGTTGCGGCAATACGCCAGATTCTGGAATCGTTCGGCATTCCGCTCGTTGCCGAGGACACCGGCGGAACGGTCGGGCGCTCCATCCAGTTCTTCCCGCTGGAAGGCGGAGGCGTCCGGGTCAGGAGGGCGGACGGGACGTGCACCGAGATCTGATACTCATCATCTGCAGCCTTCTTCTCCTGTCCGCTCCGGTGCATGCGGGCCTTCTCCTCTTTACCCCCGGGCCCGGTTCGGTCTCGACCACAAGCGTCAAGGATACCGCGGACGGCCCGGACGATCGCTTCATTTTTGCAACCGATAACGGCAGGTCCGAGTACAACGGGACGTGGAGCATCTTCCATATCTGGCATTCTGACTATACCGAAGGTCCGTTGAGCGAATTTTGTACCGCCGTCGAGAGCGATGCGGACGGCAATCTCTGGATAGGCTATCCCAACGGGCTGCAGATCACCCGGGACGGGACGCAGTATACGACGATCGATGACCAGCAGCTCCTGAAAAATCTCGCCATCAACGATCTGCAGGCGCGGGGGAGCGAGATGTGGGTTGCGACAGGAAATGCCGGCATTCACCGGTTTTATGACGGGGCCTGGACCTGGTACAAACCGCATGCCCAAAACAGCCCCGGGTGCTACCGCGTCGAGGCCATGGCGGTCGATTATGATGACGGGGCCCTCTATGCCGCATCCAGGCAGGAAGGCATCTGGAAGCTCGACGATTCCGCCGGAGGATTTTCCGAGTGCCTGGATCGCGGGTCGCGCATTCTCGGCGTCGAAGGGATAGGCAGCGACGTATCGACCGGGATTTTCTACTACAATGAAACCCATCTCTTCCGGTACCGGCAGGATTCGGGCAGCACACCGGTGCTGGACATTGCCGATCTCCCGCCCGGGACCAACGAGATCAACGCCGTGAGCCAGACGACGGCCGGGATGTATGTCATTGCCACGGACGGGGGCGTGATCGGCTGGCAGGACGGGGCTATCGTCCTGCACCTCGATCGAACGGACGGTCTGGTCTCAAATCTCGTGAAGTACGTTGCCGTGGATAATGCGGATCGGATCTGGTTTGCCAATACCGAGTACGTCGGCTGCTACTTTGAAGACCGTCCCGCCTCGCCCATACCGGTCATGGCCCCGACATCCGAACCGCTCGCGGAGGACGGGCCGGCAGAGGATGCGGCGGTTGCCGAAGCAGGCACTGATGCCACGGAGCCGTCTGTTCCCGAGATGCTGGTCGTACTGGCAGGCAAATTTTTCGCCGACCTTCAATCCCTGATCTTGAGCACCTGAAAGGTGTAGGCTTCAAGGGAATCAAAAAAATCTTTTCTTGCGGTTCGCGCCCGGGACTCGTCGCCCGAAAGGGCATCCGGCATGATATGCTCGATGAGGGTGAGGTAGTATTTCAGGGAGGCAAACCGCCGCTTCATCTCCCGGAGTCCTGCCGCGGCATCCGCAGCCTCGTTCGTCAGGAGTGCGAAGGCAAAATCAAAGAGGTAGATGAGGTGGACGGGTATGCCGGCTTCCACTGCTTTCTGGCGGTACTGGAGAAACGAGTTCCTGCTTCCCGAGAGGAGCGCCAGTTTCAGCCCGAAGTACACCGGTTCGGGGCTGTCCGGGTACTGCTGCTCCATCTGCGTGACAACCCCTGCGGTTCCGGCCCCGTCTTTCTGTTCGAGGCGCAGGGCATACAGCTCGCGCAGGAAAAACATGTCGTTAAAAAACCGTTCATTTGCGATTTTCAGGAGTTTTTCGCGCATTTCCTGGTTTTTATCCTTCTTGGCTTTCTCGAGCCCGATTTCAAGGAACCATGGCTCGGTCGGGAACCATGCAAGCGCCCGCCCGAGAATCGCCCAGTACGCTTCTTCAAGAAACGTGTTGGCCCTGATATCCAGATGCGACAGCCGGTGTAGGGGAGGTTTTGTCCGGAGCACTTCGAGCAGCTGCTCCCGTGCGGCAAGCTCCATCTCGCTCGGGCGTGCTTTTCCTGTTTCCGAAAGCTTGCGTTGCTCTTTTCTGGACAGCATGAGGTAGCAGTAGGAGATGTACATGCCTATCCGCACGTCAAATTTGACGTACGGCCGGAGCGCGGTGACGGCCTCCGAATACCTGCCGAGGGTCATCAGTTTCAGGCCGGCAAGGATATCAAGCGTTCCCTTTCCCCGGCCGTTCCTTTTGAGCCGGATGGCATTCTGGACAATCCGTTCGATGAACTCGACCGATCCTGCCCGGGAACTCGCCTCCATGACCCGAAAGGCAATGGCGTCGATGAATTCATCGTGGGAGGTGTCGTCGATGCCGGGAAATGAGCGTTCAAGCGAAGATATCACATGGCCGAAGAATACCGGCAGGTTGGCGTCGATTTTCTGGGAGTTCTGGTCGATGTAGGAGAAGAGATCTTTTTTCAGCAGGTTGATTTTATCATACGAGATCAGCTGGGCAACCTCATCGGACCGGGACATGCAACACCAATTTCCCGATGTAAAATATGGGCGATGGTATTTTAACTCTTACTAATCTCCGCGTAATAATAATCTCCCGCCGACTGCTGTTCGCGATCGAGGAACGATCCCGGCTTGTTGATGCGTGGCCGCCCGCTTTTATCCCGGCGGAATGTCACTTCCAGGTCGCGGAGGAACCGGTTCATGCCTTCTTTCATGTCGAAGGGGCCGAATGCCTCCCCGGCAACGCCCGGTTTGCCGGCAAAGACCAGCAGACGTTCGCTGATCATGTCGATAAGGTAGATGTCGTGGTCGATGACAAGCACGCCCGATTCGCGGTTTTCCGCGAAACGGCGCAGGATGCGGACAAGTTTGACCCGCTGCTCGACGTCGAGGTGGGCACTGGGCTCGTCAAGGATATAGAGGTCGGCATCCTGCGAAAGGCAGAGGGCAATGGCGACCCGCTGCAGTTCTCCGCCGCTCAGGGTGTCCACCGCCGACTGCAGAACGGGCTCGAGCCCGAGGGGCCCGATGATTTCGTGCTGGTACCAGGAGCTGTCGAACCGCGATGTGCTGGACCGGAGCAGCATCTCCACGGTGTCGCCTGTGGTCGCCTTGATGTACTGGGGCTTGTAGGCAATCTTCACGCTGGCGTCCATCGAACCCGCATCGGGCGTTTCCGCGCCCGCAAGGAGCCGGGCGAACGTGCTTTTTCCGATACCGTTCGCACCCACGACGCCGAGGACTTCGCCGCACTGGATCTCCCCGCCGCCGACGGTAAGCGAAAATCCCTCGAAGTGTTTTTCCATCCGGGGAAACGCCATCAGGGTTTCGCGGACGACATCGCGCGCGTGGGAGCGCTCCTCGAAGACCACTTCATAGTCGCGGAACCTGACATTCTCCTCGTGGAGGTACCCTTCGAGGTACTGGTTGATGCCCACCCGCACGCCCTTCGGGCGGGTGATGATGCCGAAGACGGACGGTTTGCCGTACCCGATATGCACGCTGTCGGCAAGCATATCCAGGATGGCAAGGTCGTGCTCCACGATGACGACGGGGCGCTCCTGCGCAAGTTCCCGGATCAGTTTCGCAGCGGTCATCCGCTGGTAAATATCGAGAAACGGCGTGATCTCGTCGAGGAAATAGAAATCCGCGTTTCGGGAAAAGCATGCCGCGAGCGCGACCCGCTGGAGCTCGCCCCCGCTCAGCGCACCGATGGGCCGCGAAAGGATCGGGCGGAGGCCGAGCTCGTCGACATAATGGTCAAGCCTCCCCCGTTCGTCGGTGGAGGCGAGCAGCTCCCCGGCATTGCCGGTAAAGACCTTGGGGATATAGTCGATATACTGCGGTTTGAGGGCAACCTTCACCTTGCCCTGGCTGACGAGTGTCAGGTAATCGAAGAGTTCGGTGCCGCTGTACTGCTTCAGAAACGACTCCCATGATGCGGGCTTTTCGGTATCGCCCTGGTTGGGGATGAGCTGGCCCGAGAGGATCTTGACCGCGGTACTCTTCCCGATGCCGTTGGGCCCGAGCAGTCCCGATACCTTGCCCTCGATAGGTATTGCCATCCCGTACAGGGCAAAACCGTTCTTCCCGTACCGGTGCGTCGCGTATTCGAGCTCTTCGGGGAGGCTGACGATATCGATCGCCTCGAACGGGCATTTTTTCACGCAAATACCGCAGCCGACGCAGAGCTCCTCTGAAATCACCGCCTTTCCGTTCTCGCCCATCACGATGGTCTCATCCCCGGTCCTGACGCGGGGGCAGTAGAGTATGCATTCGGTTCCGCATTTGCGGGAATTGCAACGGTCACGATGTACAATGGCTATCCGCATAGCAATCACGAAAAATCAGTTCAGGAGGAGTGTCCAGGAGATGAACCACATGGCAAACGTCATAAATCCCTGATAAAACCAGTCCTTTCCTCCAAGCGTCGTATAATCGATGCCAACGAGCAGAAAGACATGTTTCTGAAAGACGATGCCGGCAAGGACCAGCAGCCAGCCGATAATGGCGGTCTCCTGGATGCCGGTCGCAGGATCGATCGGCCCTGCGACGGTAAACGAAATGACCCCTGCTGCTATTCCCATGAAGCAGGCAATGACGGTGCGCTGGATGCGCTCGGTATGCTCTGCCATTTTCTGCGCAGTGGTCGTTTGGCCGCTGTTTTGAGGCGTGCTCTCTGCGATTTTTTCTTCACCCATCCGGACACCAGTAGTCTATTTTTTAGTGCTCACACCATATCTAAGTTGGTATATCAATGGCGACGCTTGAGGGAATGGGGGGAGTGGATCTGCTCGGCATGCTTTCCGAGCTGGAGGCGACGCTGCCCCTCTGGATCGGAAAGATCTACCAGTATGACGCGAAAACGCTTGGTTTCCGGTTGAACGGGGAGAATAAGGAGCGCAGGTTCCTCTGTGTCGAAGCCGGCAGGAGGGCCCACACCGTCTCCGTGCCGCCGGCTGCCCCCGAAAATCCGTCGGGGTACTGCATGCTGCTCCGCAAGTACCTCACCGGGGGGAAGGTGCTTTCGATCCGGCAGCACGGGCTGGAGCGTATCTTCGAGATCGTCGTCGGCAAAAAAGAGACCACGTTTTCCCTCATCGTCGAGCTGTTCGGGGAGGGCAACGTCATCCTCACCGATGCGTCGCATACGATCATCAAGCCGCTCTGGCACCACCGGTTCCGGGATCGCGAGGTCGTGCCCGGGGTCGAGTACGTGTTTACCGGCACCGGACGCGTCTCATACACCGCCGAAGAATTCGACGGCATGCTGGCGGCATCCGGCCGGGACCTCGTGCGCACGCTTGCCCGCGATTTCATGCTCGGCGGGACCTATGCGGAGGAAGTCTGCCGCCGGGCGGGCATCGACAAAACGACGCCGGCACGGGAGGCCCCCGCCGGTGCGGTGCGTGCCGCATACGACGAATGCCTGCGGCTTGCGGCTGCTACGGCGTCGCCCGCCATCACCGCATCGGGGTGCTGGCCGTTCCTCTTCGGGGACGAGCCGGCGACAGCGCGATTCGACCGGTTTTCCGCAGCGCTCGAAGCCTTCTACCCGGCACCGGCGGTTGCCGAAAAAGAAGAAAAGCCGCGCCTTTCCCGCGAGGAACGGATCCGGCGGCAGCAGGAAGAGGCCATCACACGGTTCGAGGCGGAGATCCGCCGGCTGGAAGAAGCGGTCGAGACGATCTATGCCAACTACCCGCTCGTGGACGATATGATCAGGACGCTTTCGGCCGCGTCGGAACGCCGGTCGTGGCAGGAGATCGAGGCGATCCTGAAGGCCAGCGACAACGAGGCTGCACGTGCGGTCGTCAAAGTGCACCCGGCGGACGCCGCCGTCGACCTTGCCCTCGATCCGGCCGTGACCATCCACGTGCACGAGAGCGTCGAGGCGAACGTCGGCAGGTACTACGACCGTATCAAGAAGATGAAGAAAAAGAAGGCGGGGGCGGAGGCCGCGATGGAGCGCCCGGTCGCGGCGGAGATGCCGGTGCGGAAAAAAGGGCCGGCAGGCGCAAAACCCCGCTGGTACCACCGCTTCCGCTGGTCGTATACCAGTGACGGCGTGCTGCTGATCGGCGGGCGCGATGCCGACCAGAACGAGGAGCTGGTCAAGCGCTACATGGAGGGCGGCGACCTGTTCCTGCACGCGGACGTCCACGGGGCGAGCGTCGTGCTCGTCAAGGGAACGACACAGCACATGGACGAGGCCGCACAGTTCGCCGGGTCCTATTCCGGCGCATGGCGGGCGGGGCACGCGTCCGTCGATGTCTACGCCGCCCTTCCGGCCCAGGTGAGCAAAACGCCCGAGGCAGGCGAATATGTCGCCCGCGGGTCCTTCATCGTGCGGGGCGAACGGACCTGGTACCGGGATGTCGAACTGGGGGTCGCGATCGGCGTCCGGTACGAGCCGTCCTGCACGGTGATCGGGGGCCCGGTTGCCGCCGTCGCGGCACGGGCACGCGTCTGGGTGGTGCTCCGTCCCGGCACGTACGAGCCCAACGACACCGCGAAAAAGGTGCTCCGGGCCCTGAAGGAACGTATTCCGCCCGAGGACCAGAAGAGCATGAAAAACATCCTGTCCACGGAGAAGGTCGCTGCCTTCGTTCCGCCCGGCGGTTCCGACATCGAGGGTCTCTATGAAAGCCGAGTATGAGGAGATGAAAGGTTTCTTCGGTGAGATCAGGCTTTTTCCCGAGAACCTCGACGATCTCTGGCACTGCGCCCACCTGGTCCGCCCGGGCGATCTCGTTTTTGCAACCACGTTCAGGAGCGTGGAATCGGCGTCCGACAAACTCCGCCCGGAAAAGGCGGAGAAAAAACCCTTCCGGCTCGGCGTACGGATCGAGCGGGTCGAGTTCCAGCCGGCCGTGCACCGGCTCCGCCTTCACGGCGTCATCGAGCACGGCGTCGATACCGGGTCGTACCACACCCTGAATATCGAGGCGTCGCATGAACTATCGGTCATCAAGCAATGGACCTCGATGGACCGGGAACGCCTCGAACGGGCGGTGAAGGCATCGACCGCGGCACTCATCCACGTGCTCGCCATCGAAGACGGCGAAGCCCAGCTCTTCCGCATCCGGCAGTACGGCCCGGAAGAGGTGCTCACCGTACAGGCGGGCAGCGGGAAAAGGGAGGGGCAGGACGCGCGCCCGGCGTTCTTCGAAGCAGCGCTTGCGCCGTTACGCGATCTTTCGGGCCCCGTCGTCATCGCCGGCCCCGGCTTTGTCAAAGACGATTTCCTCGCCTACGTCCGGTCGCAGGCGCCCGATGTCGCCGAACGCTGCCTCGCTGCCGATACCCGGAGCGCCGGACGGGGGGCGGTGTCGGAGGCGATCGGGCAGGGGATTATCGGGCGGATTACGGAGGACATCCAGCTCGCGCGGGAAGTGAAGCTTATGGAGGAGCTCCTGTCCCGTATCGGCAGGGGAAGCCCGGTCGCCTACGGGCGGGACGAGGTCGCCCGGGCGGTCGAGTACGGGGCGGCGGAAACGGTTCTCGTGACCGATAGCATGATGCGGGAGCCGGCCGTCACGGAGCTCTGTGAAGCCGCCGAACAGCGCCGTGCGAACGTCGTGGTCCTGAGCACGTCATTCGATCCGGGTGAACAGCTCGATGCGCTGGGCGGTATCGCAGCACTGCTGCGGTACGCCGTCGCCTGAAAAAAGGGGATTATGCTTCCGGAGATTCGTCGACCGCTTCCGCGTCGATATCTTCGGGCTTCGCGGGACGGGTGAAGGTCTCTTTCAGGACGATTTCCTGTATTCCGTCGATGTATTCGAAGATCTGGTGGACAATCATGCCCCTGCCCATCAGCCAGCGGCGGTCATAGGTAATGCCGGGAGGCAGCATGACGGTCAGCACGCCGTCTGCGAGGGCTGTCTCCATCTCGCGCCCGGAAAAGAGCCAGATGAGCGCCTTTGCCTTTCCTTCGGCATCCTCGACGGTTCCCTCGATGCGGTAGGTATAGGTGAGGGTCTTGCCGGCGAGGGGGTGGTTGAAGTCGATGAGGACCCGTTTGCCGATGACATTGACGACAACGCCCTCGCGCCCCTCGGAAGATACCCGCATGCCGAGATGCGGTTTTTCCTTGAACTCCTTCGTCGTGGTGGAGCGGACCAGCTCGTTCTCGTGCGGTCCGTATCCCTTCTCGGGCGGGATCTCGATCTCGTCTTCCGTGCCGACCTCTTTGCCCTCGAGGGCTTCGTCGAGGCCGGGTATGACGTGCATGCTGCCGACACGGACGACAATCGGACCATATGGCTTTTCGGCGTCAAAAATGCCTTCTTCTTTTGCTTTTTCCACATCTGTCGTATCAAAGACGTCTCCGTTGACCGAACCGGTGAACGAGAGCCTGACAAAATCGCCTTTCTGTATTGCCACGGGAATCACCTGACTATATTAAATCGAAACGTATCTACTTAAAATAGTGACATTGCATGATTGAAATCGAAGCGAAGGTGCGTGCGCCGGATCCCGGGGCCGTCCGATCCCGGCTTTTTGCTCTCGGTGCAACGCATACCGGCACGGAAACACAGCGCGATGTCTACTACTCGCCGCGGGACCGGGATTTTGCCCGCACCGACGAGGCGCTCCGCATACGGTACGACGGATCGAAGGTGACGGTCACCTACAAAGGGCCGAAATCGGGTGCATCCACCTATAAAGCCCGGCGGGAGATCAACCTCGGCGTCGACGCCGGCGATGCCTGCGAGGAGCTCTTTTCCGCGCTCGGTTTTACGCGGTCGGCCGAAGTGTGCAAGGAGCGCGAAACCTACAGCATCCGCGGGGCCGTTGTCTCCCTCGATGAGGTCCGTGGCCTAGGCTCGTTTGTCGAGATCGAGGTCTGCACCGGGCATGACGACGGCAGTGCTGCAGCACTGATCGACGGGCTGAAAAATGAGCTGGGCCTTACGGGCCCGCACATACAGGAATCCTACCTCGAACTGCTGCTCGCCTAGACGCTCAGCAGTTCGATTTTTATGTCCCCCGCTTCGGGCCCGAAGCGGATCATGGCGCAGTCGCCATCCCCCGCCTGCCCCGGGTTCACCACTTTCACGCCATCGCATTCCATGACGCCTTTCGCCTCGTGGATATGGGCGCAGCAGATGAGATCGAAGTTTTTCAGGTGCTTTCTCAGGCTCGTGCTGCCCACATGCGCCCCGCCGATGCAGTCGAGCGTGCCTTCCGGCGGCGCATGCGCAACCAGCACGTTGTGGACGTTCCTGCGGCTCCGGGCAATCGCGGCGGAAAGCATCCGGTCGATCTCCTCCTCCGAGAGTTCGAAAGGCGTATCGAACGGCGTCGGATTGGATCCGCCGATTCCCGTCAGGGTAATGGCGCCGATTTCTATGGATGTGCCATGGAGACATACCGTTTCGGATGCCTCGACGATATCAATCAGTTCGCGCCGGTCGCAGTTGCCGGGGACGGCAAAGCTGGGAATGTCGATGCGATCCAGGAGGTCGCGCACCGGATCGACCGGGCCGCAGTCGGTGAGGTCGCCGGCGATGATCAGCATGTCCGGGTTGAGGTCGAGAAATGCATCCATGTGTCCGTACCGGCCGTGAAGATCGGCCAGGAGCAGCACATCAGTCATGGTTACCCGTTTTGGTTCTGCCTAAAAAATCTTATCTCAGGCTCCATCCAGGAGCCGGTCGCTTTCCCGGCCAACGCAAGCCTCCCGAGCGTTTTTTTGGTTTCGGGAAGCAAAGGGCGCGCCACGGTAGCCTCGAGCGGGGTCCCCGGGAGGGGCGTGAAATAGTGCGCATGCACCATGCCGTTGCGTGCGATCCACGCTGCAAGACGGATCGTCGCCTGCTGGTCGTCATCGGTCTCAAAAGGCAGCCCGACGATGATATCCACGACCGGCACCAGCCCGTGGTCGCGGCACCGCTCCACGGCCCGGATCACGTCGGCGACCGTATGGCCGCGGCGGATGGCCTTCAATACAGCGTCGCTTCCCGACTGGGCGCCGAAATGGACCCGCCGGTTGGCGCAGTACTGCAGCACCAGCTCAAGCGCGGCGTCGGTCACCCATTCGGGCCTGACTTCGCTCGGGAAGGTGCCGAGAAAGATCCGGTCGTTTTCGAGTTTTTGCAGCAGGGTTTCCAGGCGATCGAACCGGGGGTGCCGCCCGTCTGAGCCGTAGGCGAATGCGTTCGGGGTGACGAACCGGACGTCGCGGTACCGCCGTGCCGCCCGGACGACGGCGTCAATGCTCCGGTGGCGCATCCGGTGCCCGAAGAGCTGCGGCGTCTGGCAGTAGCCGCAGGCATGCGGGCATCCCCGCGAGAGCTCGATGGTGCCTTTGATGTCCGAAAAAGGAGGGTAGGCATCGAGCCAGACACAGCTGTTTGCGGGAGTGTACGCACCGGATGTCGCGATCCCCGCCGGAACGGTTCCCGTCCCGCTTTCGATTGCCGTAATCAGTGCCGGCAGCACGTATTCGCCTTCGCCGACGACGACGTAATCGGCGGCTGCCGCCACCTCGCGGTACCGTGCCGATGCATGCGGGCCGCCGGCGATGGTGATGCAGGGGGCGGTCCGGATCTCGTCGAGCAGCCGGGGGGCGTTGATGGAATTGAGGCTGTAGCAGGTGATGTCGGACTCGGGGGAGGCAACGGGGCGGAGCGTGATGCCGGCGGTTTCGCATGCCGCGGCAAGGGCTGCAAAGGAATTGCGGGTCCCCCTGTCAGTCCGCCAGTTCACCCGCATACCGGATATCCCCGGAATCGCCGTCCACGGTGACCACTGTTCCGGCCGGCAACGAGGCAAGCGGCCGCTCGGGCCGGTCAACCATCGGGATCCCCGCGATGATCGCCCCGGTTGCAATGATCGGCTCGGCCTCTTCATTGATGATGGCGGCAGGGGCGACACCGTTGCGTGCAAGGGCGTAGAGCACGTACGATCCCACCGTCGAGCCTTTCCCGTAGGGAAACGCAAGCACTTTACCCGCCACCGACTGCCCGGCGAGCGGGTGGCCCTGCTCCAGCACCTCGCCGGTTTCGGGGTCGACTCCCGACAGAAACGATATCGGTTCGGTGCTCACCAGCAGCTCAGCGGTCGCCTGACCGCGGGATATGCCGCGTCCGTGGATTATCACATCCATATCTAATAAATGGTGTGAGATCCAATTATATCTTGACATGGACGAGATCATCTACGACACCGGCGGCGGTGAAGGAGACCTCCAGAACCACCGGATCCAGGAGCTGAAGTCACAGCTGACGGATCTCCAGATGAAAAACGATCTCCTGACCAAGGAGATCAACCAGCTCAAGCGCGAAAACAGCCAGTTAAAGCGCCCTCCTCTCTTCGTCGCCAGCGTTATCGAGGTGCTCGCCGATGGCGAGGTGTATCTTCGCCAGCAGGGAAACAACCAGGAATACATCACCCACACCCTCGATGAGATCTACCGGGAGCTCCGCCCGGGCCAGAAAGTCGCCGTCAACAACTCGCTCTCCATCGTCAGGACCATCGGCACGACGTTCGATGCACGCGTACGGGTCATGGAGCTCGAAGAGTCTCCCGATGTGACGTTCGATAAGATCGGCGGCCTGCGTGAGGAGATTGAAGAGGTCCGCGAAGCCGTGGAATACCCCCTCACCCGCCCCCATATTTTTACCCGTCTGGGTGTCGAGCCGCCGAAGGGCATCCTGCTCTTCGGCCCGCCCGGAACCGGCAAGACCCTGATAGCAAAGGCCGTGGCGCACCAGGCGCATGCCAGTTTCATCCGGATGTCGGGCAGCGAACTGGTCCACAAGTTCATCGGCGAGGGCGCCCAGATGGTCCGCGAGCTCTTCGCCCTTGCACGGCAGAAGGCGCCGTCAATCGTCTTCATCGACGAGATCGACGCCATCGGGAGCATGCGGACGCATGACGGCACGTCCGGCAGCGCCGAGGTGCAGCGCACCCTGATGCAGCTGCTTGCCGAAATGGACGGGTTCGACAACCGCGGCGACGTGCGGATCATGGCGGCCACCAACCGCGTTGATATGCTGGACCCCGCCCTGCTCCGCCCCGGGCGGTTTGACCGCATCGTTGAAATCCCGCTTCCCGATGCCGAATCCAGGCTTGAAATCTTTAAGATCCATGCCGCCCCCTTAAAGACCGACGGCGTTGTGCTCGAGGACATGGTCAGGCTGACGGAAAATTCCACCGGTGCGGAGATCCAGGCGATATGCAGGGAGGCAGGCATGATCGCGGTTCGGAACGAGGCAAAGGCGGTCACCGGCGACGATTTCCTCCGGGCCATCCGCAAGGTGAAGCACCTGACCGCGAGCGAAGACCGCATGTTCCTGTAATATGAATGTCCTGCTCGTTCAGCGCGAAGGTGTCGACCTTTACCAGACACTGCTGGCGTCGGAAACAAGCAGGATGATCCTTCGTTTTTACCGCCCGTCCGCCCTTGATTTCGGGGTGGTTGTCAGGGGGGCGTCGCTCGGCGGCAGCCTGTCGCTCGTTTCGGAGCTGAAGTGGTATATCCGCCGGTATGTCGCCCTCGTGCTCTTCGAATTTGCCGACGGGCAGTACTGCACCCATGCCCTCGCCCGGGAAGCCTACGAGCGCGAGATCCGGCTGCAGGAGCCGTGGCCGTTCCGCCGGCTTGTCGGCATCCGGGACGGGCACCTCGAGCATTCGGTCGTGCTGGACGCACCGGCGTCACCCGAGGCCTATGCGGCGTTTGCCGCCGGGATGGATACGGTGCTGGAAGTCCTGATTACGGGTGCCGAAGCCGGCGAAAAAGAGGATTGATTTTTTCAGGCAAACATCGCCCCGAACGAGGTGCCGAGGTGATGTTTGTTAAATTCGGCGCTCATTTTCTGGATTGCACGGAGGAAATCCGTGTGGGTGACCACGTCGCGGTCTTCCCGTATCGCGAACATGCCTGCTTCGGTGCAGATGGACTTGAGGTCCGCACCGTTCTTGCCCTCGGTCAGCGCCGCGATCTCCAGGAGGTTGACGTCGGTATGCAGGTTCATGACCTCGGTATGGATCTTGAGAATCGCAAGCCTTCCCTGTGCCTCGGGAAGCGGTATCTCGATGATCCGGTCGAAGCGATGCCCGCAAGGAGCTGCATCAGCGTCCGCTGGACTTCACGGTCGCCTGACGTCGTGCTCTCGGTCCGGTGGGCGCCGATGGCATCGATCTCGTCGATGAAGATGATCGAGGGGGCCTTTTGCTTCGCGAGATCGAAGAGCTCACGGACGAGGCGTGCACCTTCGCCGATATACTTCTGCACCAGCTCCGATCCGACGACGCGGAGGAAATGTGCGTTCGTTTCGTGGGCGACCGCACGGGCGAGCAGGGTTTTGCCCGTCCCCGGCGGGCCGTGCAGCAGAACGCCTTTCGGGGGATCGATGCCGACCGCCGCAAAGAGTTCGGGTTTTTTCAGCGGCAGTTCGACGGCTTCCTGGATTTCCATGATCTGGGTGTCGAGGCCGCCGATATCGCCGTAGGTCTCCCTGGGCGAGTCGATGACTTCCATGCCGTAAATCTGGGCGTCGTAGGACTGCGGGAGCACGTCGACGATGGCGAGCGACTGCTGGTTGAGCGTACAGCGGACGCCCGGTTTGAGGGAGTCGGGTTCGATGAAATTCGAGGCCCGGACAAGAAAACGGGGGCCTGCGCTGCTCCGTATGATGACCCGGTGGGGATCGACGACATCGGTCACCGTGCCGATGACAAGGGGCGGGCTCCTGAGCTGCTCGATCTCGCTCTTGAGCTTCCGTATCTCGCGTTCGTATCGGATTTTCTGCTGTTCGATATAGCGTTTCTCGGATTCGAGCTGCCGGACCTGTTCGCGGATCTCCATGTTGCGGGATTCGAGATTTGAGATTCTTTCCAGTAAATATTTCGCTAAGTCTTCCTCGTTATGAGGATCGGAACTTTGTCTGGGGTTTTCTCCCATTGGTATCCTCGATTAAGTATATAGGATCAGATGACTTAAAGATGTTTGCGAATTACCATGGATTGCGATGTTTGTGGGGAAAAAATCCGGGGAGCTCCAAAATACGTCCGTATTGACGGTGCACCGATGAGGGTGTGCCAGAAATGTGCGAAACTGGGAAACGAAATCCAGAAACCACGCGAAAAGACAGAAAGGGGGATATCTGCGCCCGGGCAGGCGGGCCGGGCACCCCGCCGCCACCCGCGTGACGTCTTCGACTTCATGGAGGGCGAGGGCGAGATTGTGGACGACTTCGCCGACCGCATCCGTGATGCCCGGATGAAGCGGGGATGGGAACAGAAAGAGCTTGCCCTCCGGATCAAGGAGCGTGAGATACTCATCAAAAAGATCGAGAAGGGCGACCTGATTCCCGAGGAGGACGTTCGCAAGAAACTCGAGACCGTACTGGAGATCAAACTCACCGATACGGCGAAGGCGGATATCGGGGAGGCGAAAGGCGGCCGCCTGACGACGACGCTCGGCGACGTGATCAAAATCAAACGGGGCGGGCGGTAACCGGGCCCTCCCCCTCCCGGTCCCGCGTTCCTCCGGGCACTCCTTTTCCCCCGGATTTTCGGATACCATAAAGTGCTCCCGGGTTCTATCCGGTATAAAAACGGAGTGATTGTTCGCGTGTCCCCTCCTCTTATCCTCATCAACCTCAAGTCCTATGCCGAGGGCTACGGCTATCAGGCCAGGAAAATCGCCGAAAGCGCCCAGAAGGTCGCCCGTGAAAGCGGCGTTGTCATAGGCATCGCGCCTAATTTCATGGATCTGCACCCGATAAGCTTTCACTATTCCGTGCGGGTCTACGCCCAGCATGTCGACGGCATCGGCCCGGGCGCCCATACCGGCCACGTGCTCGCTGCAGCGGTCCGCGAGGCCGGGGCCCACGGGACGCTCATCAACCATTCGGAACGGCGGCTGACGCTTGCCGGGGTGGAGGCCTCGGTCGAAGCGGCACGGGCGGCGAAACTCGAGACGGTCGTCTGCACGAACAATGTCGCGACCAGCGCCGCGGCGGCGTCATTCGCACCCGACTATATCGCGATCGAACCCCCCGAGCTGATAGGATCGGGAGTGTCGGTGTCAAAGGCCGACCCGGAGATCATCCGGCGATCGGTCGAAGCCGTGCAGCGCATCGACGACGGCGTCAAGGTGCTGACCGGTGCCGGCATCCAGTCGGGCGAATGCGTCAAAATTGCCGTTGATCTCGGAACCTCCGGGGTGCTGCTGGCGTCCTCGGTCGTCAAGGCCGAGGATCCCCTGGCGGTGCTCCGGGACCTCGTCTCACTTCTCTGACCTTTTTTTACCGGATCAGCGAGATCAGGTCGTGCTTGGTGATCACGCCCTGCACCTGCCCCTTGTCGACCACGAGGATGGCGTGGTGGGTGTGCAGCAGGTGGACCAGCGTATCGACGTCGGTGTGGGGAGATACCGTCGGGAACCCGTCCTCCATGAATTCGGAGACGGTATGGTTCTGGATCTTGTGCACCCGCCCTTCTTCGAGGGCATTGATGATCGCCGACTCCGAGATGCAGCCGACGGGTACGCCGCCGTCGATCACCGGCAGCTGCGAGATGCCGTTCTCCTCCATGATCTGCACCGTCCGGTTGACCGTCTCGCCGGGCGGGACGCTGTAGACCGGGGTGTGCATGAGATCGGTTGCCGTGACCGCCGAACGCTCCGCCGCCCGGAGCACCGAGACGATCTTTGCGATTGTCGAGACCCGGGGATCCACCGTCCCTGCCTCGATCCGTGCCACCATCGACTGCGATATCGAAGCCCGTTCAGCGACTTCTGATTGTTTGAGGCCCAGCATGACCCGTTTCGCCTTCAGTTCGGAAGGTGTTGGGATATGCATGCGATTACTCATGGTAATCGGTGGAGATAAAGCTTATGTCCGGGAGGGATACCGGCGGGCCTCATGCTGCCTTTCTCTTCAGGACGGCAGCGGACCGCTTCCAATGGCCAGCCGGTGGCCGGAGGTGCCGTGCTTACGGCGGATCGCATGCCGCCAGGGGCCGGCAAGGACAGCCGTGCGCATGGTCCTCACGAGGGTTACCGAACGGTATTCGCCGGTATGGCAGGGTACGGTACCGGCCGGCACACATTTTTTCCCTTGCAGGGTGCAATACACGCATACCCATGAAGTTCAGCGAGGACGTACGAGCCGCCTTTCCCGGGATCTGCGTGGCCGTTGGGGATATCCGTTCTGTCTCCCTCGCAGAAGAAAATCCTGCGCTGGAAACCCTGAAAGCATCGGTCATCCGCGAGATTACAGCACGCTATACTCTCGGGCAGGTGAAGGACGAACCGATCTTCCGGGCCTACCGGGACTTTTTCTGGAGCGTCGGCGTCGATCCCACCAAGACCCGGCCGGCCTCCGAGGCACTCGTGCGAAGGGTGCTCGCCGGTAAACCGCTTCCTTCCATCAACACCGCCGTCGATGCCTACAACCTCGCGTCGCTTTCCTCCGGGATACCCATCGCCGCCTTCGATGCCGATATGCTGAGCGGCGGGGACCTCCTGCTCCGGTTCGCAAAGGGCGGCGAAACGTTCCTCGGCATCGGCATGAAGAACCCAGTACTGCTCCGGGAAAACCAGGTCGTCATGGCCGATGCAGGCCGGATTATCGCCATCTACCCCTACCGCGATTCCGATGCGACTAAAGTCACACCCGCTACCCGCAACATCCTCATCGTCACCTGCGGCGTGCCCGGGATTGCGCGGGAAACGGTGCTGGAGGCTTACCTGCTCTGTGCCAGGTACCTCGGGGAGTATGCGGGCGGCATGGCCTCGGCTGCGGAGCTGTCTCCGGCCGAAAATCCGGAAGGTTGAGACAAAAGAGATTATAGTGCCGGGATCTGGCCCCAGTAATAGTACGCCAGCTTCACGGTATCGCCCCAGTCGACGATGCCGTTATCGTTGAAGTCGGCAGCCGCGATATCGTG
>JAAEEQ010000022.1 GCA_013415665.1 Methanomicrobiales archaeon | reverse complement strand
GAAGCAGAAAAGCTCGATGCCGGCGACATTCTGGTCATCAACCTTTCGGGACGGGGCGACAAGGACGTGGCCGACGTTGCGGCGATGCAGGGGGGGCTGGGATGAGCAGGATTAAAGAACGCTTCGCCCGCCGGAAACACCCGCTGTTCATCGGGTTCCTGGTTGCGGGCGACCCCGATTTCAGTCATTCGCTCATCGCCGCCCGGGCGATGGCGGACGGAGGCGTCGATGTTCTGGAGATCGGCCTGCCCTTTTCCGATCCGGTTGCGGACGGCCCCGCCATCCAGCATGCCCACGAGCGTGCCCTGCAGGCCGGCATGACCACGGACCGGGTTTTTGCGCTGGTAAAGGCGGTACGGGAGCAGACCGGCATTCCCATCGTCCTGTTCTCGTATTACAACCTGGTCTTTTCACGCGGGACGGACCGGTTCTTCGCCGATGCCCGGGCGGCGGGTGCCGACGGCATCCTGATCGTGGATCTCCCCGTGGAGGAGTATGATGATGCAGCCCGTGCCGGCAGCCGGCATGGCATCGACACCATCCTCCTGGTCGCGCCGACCACCTCGCCCGAACGCCGGAAACGGATCTATGCCCGCACAGGCGGATTTGTGTACCTCATTTCGCTGGAGGGCGTCACCGGCGCCCGGGCCCGGCTGCCGGAGCATGTCGCCGGCCTGCTCGCCTCCGTCCGGGCAGAGACAGCACTTCCCGTCGCCGTCGGGTTCGGGATATCCCGGCCCGGCCAGGTGCGTGACGTCTGCCGGGCGGGAGCGGACGGGGTTATTGTCGGAAGCGCATTTGCGGACATCATCGGGCGGCACACGGCGGACGAGGACGGCCTTCGGGAGGAGCTGATGCGGTATATTGCCGAAATGCGCGCTGCCCTGCCGGCACGCGGGGAGGGCTGAGGCATGCCGGCCCCCGGAAGCGACATGCGGCCGCCCGCGATCGGGTTTCTCGTCAATCCGGTTGCCGGGATGGGGGGCGCGGTCGGCCTGAAGGGCACCGACGGGCTCTACGCAGAGGCACTCCGCCGCGGCGCCCTGCCGGTGACGCCGCGGCGGGCCGCACTCTTCCTCGAAGCCCTCCGCCTGCCGGGCATCAGGATCCTGACCTGCTCCGGGCCGATGGGAGCGGATGCAGCGGCGGCGGCCGGCATTTCCGGTGTGCAGATCGTGCATGCGGTCCCCCCGGAGACGGATGCTGCGCATACCGCCGACGCATGCCGGGCGATGCGTGCGGCGGGGGCGTCGGTCATCGTCTTCTGCGGCGGGGACGGGACAGCACGCGATGTCTTCGATGCGGTGGGCCGGAGCAGCCTGATCCTCGGCATTCCCGCCGGCGTCAAGATGTATTCGGCGGTCTTCGCCGCCTCGCCCGCCCATGCCGCCGAGACGATCCGGAGATGGAACGACACGCACGCTGTCGACGCCGAAGTGGTCGACGTGGACGAAGCGGCGTACAGAGACGGCGATCTGCGCATACGGGTGTACGGCATCGCACGGGTGCCCTCGCTGCCGGGCATCCGGCATGCGGGAAAACAGGTGACGGCCGGCCGGAGCGAAGAGGAGGCGCAGGAGGAGATTGCCCGGTTCATCGCCGAGATCGTCCGTGACGACACCCTCTACCTCATCGGCGCCGGCACGACCACCCGCGCGATTGCCCGGCGACTGGGTGTCGAACCGACGCTGCTCGGGGTGGACGCCCTCCATGCGGGCAGACTGGTCGGCAGCGATCTCGACGAGCAGGGTATCCTGCGCCTCTGCGATATCTATCCCCGCATACGGATCATCATCAGCCCTATCGGTGCGCAGGGATTCGTGCTCGGCCGGGGAAACCAGCAGATCAGCGCCGCCGTTCTTGCCCGTGCAGGCCCCGAAAGCCTCATCGTCGTGGCCACCCCCGGCAAACTCGCCGCGACGCCGCGGCTCTGCGCCGATGTCGGCGATCCGGCGCTGGAAGCATCGCTCGGAAGATCGCTGCTTGTCGTCTCGGGGTACCGGATGGCAGAGCGAAAACCGCTGTGCACCGGTGCGGCGCTATTCGAGGCGGGCGACGAGTGAATCGAACGACTCGAGGATCGTCTCGGGCCTGGGTTTCATGATGACGACCGGGATATCAACAATCCGCTCGATCAGCGACGCAAGGATCGGCGCACAGATGATTCCCGCAGCCCCTTCTTTTTCTGCCCGTACCGCCGCGATGATGCACTCGTCGACGGTGTTGGCGGTATATCCCCTGAGCCGGATGGTTTTTCCGGTGTCCGTCACCCGCTGTGCGGTCACCTCGTCAAGCAGGAATTTGGCAGCGATCAACGCGATGAAATCGCGGTCGCGGGGATCCAGCGCATCGACGATGGCACGGACGGTGGAGAAGCGGGGATCCCGGGCCCCCGAGGTGATCTTGTAGAGCGTCGCCGCGGGGATGCCCGCCCGGGTCGAAAGCTCCCTGATGCTGATATTGCGCCGTGCCAGCTCTTCCTCAAGAGCCTCCCGAAAGTCAGCCCGAAAGATGCGCTGTGAGAACATTATGTCATAATGG
Organism: Methanomicrobiales archaeon; assembly: GCA_013415665.1. Taxonomy (GTDB): domain Archaea; phylum Halobacteriota; class Methanomicrobia; order Methanomicrobiales; family Methanomicrobiaceae; genus LKUD01. The sequence continues at coordinate 13,008 of JAAEEQ010000022.1, read as the reverse complement.
TCTAAAATATGTAAAAAAAATTATCCTTTCAGGAAACATCAGGGCCATTCCCGGGTCCGGCGTGTGGCGTGCCGTCAGAGGATATCTTTAAGGTGCTGCCGGCAGAATCACCCCTGCCCGAAGATGAGGGGTGTGCAGACGAGGCGACGATGGCGACCACGACAATCAAACCCGATGCCGAACTGGACTGTGTGGGATTGTTCTGCCCGCTCCCGATCACCCGCACAAAAGAGGCGATAGAGGAGATCGCGATCGGTCAGGTGCTGAAGGTCGAGGCGGACGATCCCGCGGCCGAGGAGGATATTACCCGGTGGGCAAAGCGTACGGGGCACCGGATCCTGGCGCTCGAGAAAGACGGCGCCGTCCTTACATTTTACATTCAGCGGATGGCATAAGCCCGGAGCCGTGCCCGTAGCGGCCCCAAGAATACGGCCGGGCACCCCGTGCGGGCGGGAGGCAGCATGGCGACCATACTCTATGTCCAGTCAAGCGGTACGGATACCCCGGAACGGCTCTACGCACCGTTCATCCTCGGCATGACGGCAGCGGCGATGGATGTCGGTGCCGCGATCTTCTTCTTGATCCGGGGGGTCGAGGTGATGAAAAAAGGCGAGGCGGAAAAGATACGCATCGGAGCGTTTCCCCCCCTTGCCGAGATCATAGCGCAGGCGCAAACAGCAGGCGTCGCCTTCTATGTCTGCGAACAGAGTGCGGCCCTTTTGGGAATTTCGACCGGCGATTTTATGCCAGGGGCGATCGTCGCGGGAGCCGGGACCCTCAATGATCTCGCGCTCGATGCCGACGCCGTCATTTCGCTGTAGGTGGCGCCATGGTCTATCTCGATCATGCATCGGCGATGCCGGTCGATCCTCGCGTTCTCGCCTATCTCCGTGATCATGGGGATGCCCTTTGCGGCAACCCCTCGTCCCTGCATTCGGTCGGCCTTGCCGCCAGGCGGGAACTTGAAGCGGCACGGGGCAGGGTTGCGGCCCTCATCAACGCGCCGGTTTCCTCTTCGATCGTCTTTACCGCCGGCGCGACCGAAGCGAACAACCTTGCGATCCGCGGGACGGCGGAACGGAACCAGAAACACGGAAAAACGATTGCGGTCAGCGCAATAGAGCACATCTCGATCATCAACCCCGCAAAATACCTCGTTAAACAGGGCTTTGAGCTGGCAACCGTTCCCGTCGATGCCGACGGGCTCGTTTCGCCGGATGTGCTCGCCGGCCTGATGACGCCGGACACGACCGTTGTTTCGATCAATTACGCCAATGACGAGATAGGGACCATCGAACCCGTCAGAGAGCTTGCCCGGCTCGTCCACGAGGAGGAGCACCGGTACCTGCATGTCAATGCGACGGCGGCGGGAGGGCGCATCCCCATAGATGTTCAGTCGGATGAAATCGACCTGCTGACCCTCTCGTCGAGCGACCTCGGGGGGCCCCGCGGCGCAGGGGCGCTCTATGTCGCCCCCGGGGTCCGCCTCCAGACGGTCATGCCGGGTGGCGGGCAGGAACGGGGCCTCCGGTCCGGTACCGAAAATCTCCCCGCCATTGCCGGCATGGGGGAGGCGGCCAGGATTGCCGGAGGGGAGATGGAGCAGGAGAGCCGCCGCCAGCAAAAGATACGGGATGCCCTGATCGCGGGGATCGGCGGCATCGGGGAGACGTATCTCACCGGGCATCCGCGGTTGCGCCTCCCCAACCATGCAAGCTTCCGGTTCGGCCGAATCGAGGGGGAGAGCATCCTGTTGAACATGGACACCCTGTTCGGGATCCAGGTCGCAACCGGCTCGGCGTGCACGTCGCAGACGCTCGAGCCGTCCCATGTGCTGCTTGCCATCGGGCTGACCCACGAAGAGGCGCACGGGTCGATGATCATGACAACCGGGCGGGATACTGCGGAGGAAGCGGCACCAGGCGTTATCGATGCGGTACGGCAGACCGTTGAGCGGCTGCGGGCGCTTTCACCGCTCTGAAAGGAGGAAATTGCACATGAAGGATTCACCACAGATCGGGTATTCGAAAAAGGTCATGGACCACTTCATGAACCCGCGGAACGTCGGGGTCATCGAGGACGCGGACGGCATCGGAACGGTCGGCAATCCGGTATGCGGCGACCAGATGGAGGTATCGATCAAGGTCGAGGGCGACCGGATCGTCGACATCAGGTTCAGGACATTCGGATGCGGTTCCGCGATTGCGACCGCCAGCATGGTGACCGAACTGGCGAAGGGACTGACGATCGAAGAGGCGTTGCGGATCACGCGCGATGATGTGGCAACGGAACTGGAAGGCCTGCCCCCGAGGAAGATGCACTGCTCGAACCTCGCTGCCGATGCACTGCACCGTGCCATCGAGGATTACCGGGCAAAACAGGCCGGGGGATCCCGCGGTGCGCCCGATTGATCCGGGCCCGGGGCCGCACGCACATTTTTTCCCGTCGAAGCGTACTATTGTTCATGCGGGATGCAATCAGGGGGGCACTGATCGGGGCAGCGGTCGGTGACGCGCTCGGAATGCCGTCTGAAACCGATCCGGTGGCGCTGGCGAATGCGGTGCCGGTGTTCCGCCGGGCGTCACGCCGCCACCCGAATGCGGATCTTCTCCCCGGGCAGTATACCGACGACACCCAGTTGATGCTGGCGGTCGGGGAGCTGCTGGCCGAGGGGTCGTATTCGGAGACCGCCTATGCCGGCGAGCTCTGCAAGCTCCATGCCGCGGGAAAGCTCCGGTTTCCCGACGGCACGGTGGCAGCGGCATGCGAGCATATGGCCGGTTCGGGGCCGGAGAAGGGGGGGATCTATTCGGCCACCGCAGGGTGCATCGCGCCGGCGCTGCCGTTCGGCTGCATCTGCGCCGATCCCGTGGAACTGCGTGAACGCGTCGTGAAAGCGTGCGCCGTGACCCACACGCACCCGGCGGCGCATGCCGGTGCGGTTGCGGTTGCCGTCCTTATCGCGGCTGCCGTCCGCGCACACCCGGATCCGGTCTCCCTTGCATGGAAGAATGCCATTCTCGAGGATACCACGCTCGGCGGCAAAATCCGCACCGCCATCCAGCTCGAGGCCGAGGGCATCAGCCTGGATGCCGCGCTCTCGGTGCTCGGCAACGACGTCACCGTGTACCAGACCGTCCCGTTCTCCTTTTTCCTGATCGCACGGTACCCGTCGGTTCCCGACCTTCTCGCCCTCGCATCGCATGCCGGCGGCAACACCGACACGATCGGGTTCATCTGCGGTGCGTATGCGGGGGCGGCGTACGGCCTTGCCGCGTTCCCCGAGGACCTTGTTGCCGCCGTGGAAGGAAGGGGGCGGATAGAAAACCTCGCAGAACGCCTCTACGAGCGGTATGCCAGAAAAGATTAACAATTTTAGCGCGGGATTAGTACAGCATGGATATTGCGATTATCGGCGCGTCCGGCTATACCGGAGGGGAACTGATCCGGCTGCTCCTGTCACACTCCAGCGCCTCGGTGGTCTCTGCAACATCACGGAAGTGGGAGGGAAAACCGGTCAGTGCGGTCCATCCCCACCTGAAGGGATTCTGCGACCTTTCCTTTTCAAACCCGGCGATCGATGCCATCGACGCCGATGCAGCGTTTCTTGCGGTCCCGCACACGGCCGCAATGCAGTATGCCGGCGCTCTGGTGGAGCGGGGCATTCCCACCGTCGATCTCTCGGCTGACTACCGCCTCCCGAAGGACGTGTACGAAGCGGTCTACGGCGTTTCCCATACCGCCTGGTTCGAAGCGCCCTACGGGATCCCCGAGCTTCACCGGGACGAGATACGCGCCGCCCCCTTCGTTGCCAACCCCGGCTGTTTCCCGACGGGCGCCACCCTCGCGGCAGCCCCGCTCGCCACCCGTGCCCATACGATCATCTACGATTCAAAGACCGGCGTTTCGGGAGCGGGCGACAACCCCTCCGCCACGACCCACTACCCCAACGTCGGGGACAATTTCACCGCCTACAAGTGGACGACCCACCGGCACACCGCGGAGATGCGCATGGAGGCCGCCCGGCTCGGGTCGCGTGCCGCCTGCTACTTCACGCCGCACCTCGTCCCCGCGAACCGGGGCATCCTGACGACCGCCCACATCCTCCTTGACGAGCCGGCGACGCAGGAAGAGGTGGAGGCGCTCTATGCATCCTACTACCGGGACGAGTATTTCGTCCGGCTCCAGAAACCGTCGCTGGCAACCGTTCGCGGGAGCAACTTCTGCGATATTGCCGTCGAATGCGAAGGCAACCGCGTCGTCGTCGTATCGGCGATCGATAATCTGGTGAAGGGCGCGAGCGGCCAGGCTATCCAGAACTTAAACCTGATGACCGGGCACCGCGAGCAGGACGGTCTGCTGGGCGTGCCCCTGACACCCTGAGGTTGTATCATGAAAGTAAAAGACGCAATGACCCCCGATCCCATCACCGTCTCGCTGCAGACGACGGTGAGCGAGGCGGCGGGGCTGCTCCGGAAAAACCGTATCGGCGGCCTGCCGGTGGTGGAGGGCGACCGCATTGTCGGCATGGTGACCGAATCCGACATCCTCTCCCTGCTGTCAACGGGGGACATCTCGGATGATCTCTGGCTGCCGTCGCCGCTTGAGATCATCGAGGTGCCGATCCGCGAGTTCATCAACTGGGAAAAGACCAAAGAGGCGCTCTCTGACATCGGGCTGACGCAGGTCCAGGACGTCATGACGACCGAGGTCATCGCGGTCGACGGCGAGGCGGATATCGAGGAAGCGGCGTCACTCATGCTTAAAGAGGGGATCGCCCGGCTGCCGGTGCTCGCACGCGGGCGCCTGATCGGCATCATCACCCGGTCAGACATCGTGCGCGGCATCGGCGCCGGCTACGATACAACGCCGGGAACGGGAGAATGACGATGCAGTCCATATGTGCCGTTGAAGGCGTCACTGCCGCCGGCATCAAGGAAGGGAAATTCGGGCTGGCCCTGATTCGCGCTTCGGGAACCGCAGCGGCAGTATGTACCCGCAATATCGTCCAGGCAGCGCCGATCCAGCTCATGCAGCGGCAGCTGGCATCGGGCGTGCTGGACGGAATCGTGGTCAACAGCGGCTGTGCCAATGCGTATACGGGCGAGCGGGGCGTTGCCGATGCGGCAGCCATGGCGGCAATCGCCGCCGAAGCGCTGGGCACCGATCCGTCGCGCATCGGTGTTGCCAGCACGGGGGTCATCGGGCGGTACCTCGACCTCGACCGCATCAGGGGCCAGTGCGCCCGCATCGCCGGCAGCCTCGCCGCCGACGAGGCGGCCGAAACGGCGGCGGCACGGGCGATCATGACGACGGATCTTACCGAGAAGCATGCACTCGTAAGGCGGGAGGATTTCTCCATCGGGGGCATTGTCAAGGGAAGCGGGATGATCGCTCCCAATATGGGAACGATGCTCGGGTTTCTCTACACCGATGCGGAAATTTCCGCACCGGAGCTGCGTGCGGCGCTGGCAACGGCTTGCCGCCGGAGCTTCAACCGCGTCGTCGTTGACGGCGACACGAGCACCAACGACATCGTCTTCTGCACCGCCACCGGCCGCCGGGGCCGCCCGGATCCGGCAGCATTTGCCCGGGCTCTCGAAGAGTGCTGTATTGTGCTCGCCCGGCAGATCGCCGCCGACGGGGAGGGCGCAACGAAGCTCATCGAGATGCGGGTGACCGGCGCCGCTTCCGAGGAGGACGCGGAAACGATCGCCCGCACGATCGTCGAATCACCGCTGGTCAAGACCGCTGTCTACGGCATGGATCCCAACTGGGGACGGATCGTCGCCGCCGCAGGGCGTGCGGGCGTCCTGTTCAATCCGGCCATCCTCACCCTTGCGATCGGCGAAGGTTCAGACGCCGTTTTGCTCGTGGACCGGGGCGCCATCGTTGCGGCGCTTGACCGGGCGAAAGCTGCAATGAGCGGGAAAAAAGTTGTTTTTACCCTCGATCTCGGCTCCGGCGGTGCGTCGGCAACGGCATGGGGCTGTGACCTGACCGAGAAATACGTCGAAATCAACGGGAAGTATACCACATGAAACGCGAAGATGTTCTCACCGAGGCGCTGCCGTACATCCAGACCTTCCACGGCAAAAAAATCGTCATCAAACTGGGCGGCCACGCGATGGTCGATCCCCAGATCCTCGACACGGTCATCCAGGATGCGGTGCTCCTGCATTACGTCGGCATGAAAGTGGTGCTCGTGCACGGCGGCGGGCCCGAAATAACCGAAAAAATGCAGGCAATGGGCAAGGAACCAAAATTCGTCGCTGGCCTGAGGATTACCGACCAGGAAACACTCGAAATCGCCCAGATGGTCCTTGTCGGCAAGATCACCTCCAACATCGTCTCGCTGATTGCGAAATTCGGGGCGCAGGGCGTCGGGATTTCGGGCAACGACGGCAGCATGCTGATTGCAAAGAAACTCGATCTCCAGAAAGTGCGGGTGGGCGACGAGGAGCAGGAAGTAGATCTGGGCCATGTCGGCGAAGTGGTGGAGGTCAACCCCCGCCTGCTCGATGTTCTGCTGGAGAACGGGTATATCCCCGTCATCGCACCGCTTGCCATCGATCGCCACGGCCAGAGCCTCAACGTGAATGCCGACACCGCGGCGGGCGAGATCGCCATAGCGCTCAGGGCGTTCAAGCTCATCAACCTCACCGATGTCGACGGTGTCATGAACGCAACGCGTACCAGGACCTACCGGCGCCTCAGGGTGCACGAGGTGGAGGAGCTTATGGACGAGGGATCGATCGTCGGCGGGATGATACCGAAACTCCTTGCCTGCACCCGGGCGCTCAGGGACGGGGTGGAGTATGCCCATATCGTCAACGGCAACAAAGAGCACACGCTCCTTCTCGAACTCTTTACGGATGACGGCGTCGGCACCATGATCAGGAACGACGGCGAGAGCGATTCCGGCATGGAATAATCCTATTTTTCCTTTAAACGAAGAGAGGGTTTATATAACGGTGTTTCTAAGGTAGTGCAGAGGCAGAAGCGATGCGCTTTGCGCCCCGACGCACGGATGAGACAAGCTGGCTTGTTGCAGTAGCTCTGGGTACTGTTCTTTCGGTGGGGGTCGTTTTCTTCTCCCTGCTCGCGGGGTTTCACGTTTTTACGTCCCACCTGCTCTACATCCCGGTCATTCTCGCAGCATACCGGTTCACCCGCCGGGGGATTGTCTTCGCCGCCTTCCTCGCCGTCCTGTACTGGGCGATGGTGCTCTTCATGACGCAGCCTGACGACCTGCTCCTGCTGGTCGCGCTCGGCAGGGGGGGCATGTTCATCCTCATCGCCGCCGTGGTGGCTGCGCTGTCCGAACGGCTCAACGTGAGCGAAGCCCGGTACCGGGGCGTGTTTGATGTTGCGGAAACCGGGATGTGCATCATCCGGGAACGGGATCTGGTCATCGTCGAGGCAAACCGGCGGTGTGCGGATATCATCGGCTATCCGTTCGGCACGGCGGAAGGCACCCCGGTGAGCGAACTCTGGACCAATGACGGTGATCGCGAACGCTTTTTTTCGCTGCTCCGGGAGAAGGGCCGGATCGCCGGGTATGAAACTCCCTTCCGGCGGCGGGATGGGTCGGAGGGATGGCTCCTGCTCTCTGCAGGTATGCTGGATCCTGCAACCTATATCTGCGCCGTCACGGATATCACCGCCCAGAAGCGTTCGGGAGAGGAGATTGCGGCATCCGAACAGCGGTACCGGGAGACCCTCGATTCCATGCAGGATGCGATCCATGTCATCGACCGGGATCTCCGCATCCTGCTGTTCAACAAAAAATTCTATACCTGGTGCCACGATCTGGACCTCTCTCTTCCTGATTCGGTCATCGGGCTGAAATACATGGATGTTTTTTCCTTTCTCCCCGAATCGGTCGAAAACGAATACCGGCAGGTCTTTTCAACCGGCACATCCGTCACGACCGAGGAGGAAACCACCGTCGACAGCCGGCGGATTGTCACCCTGACGACGAAAATTCCGATCATCCGCAACAATACGGTCGGGCGTGTCGTGACGGTCGTCCGGGACATCACCGGCATAAAGGAGGCGGAAGAGGCCGTCCGGACCAGCCAGCGCACGCTTTCGACGCTGATCAGCAATCTCCCCGGGATGGCCTACCGGTGCGCGAACAGCCGCGACTGGACGATGGAGTTCATCAGCGAGGGCGTCGAGCGGCTGACCGGCTATACGGCTGCAGATCTGGTGGATGACCGGACCCTGTCCTTCAACGATATCATCCATCCCGATGACCGGGACTATGTCTGGAGCACCATCCAGGAAGCGATCGGGAACCGGATGCCGTTCCAGCTCGAGTACCGTATCAGGCACCGGAACGGCTCGGTCCGGTGGATGTGGGAGCAGGGGCGGGGCATATACTCCCCCGACGGCGGGATTGAGGCGCTCGAAGGGTTCATTGCGGATATTTCCGACCGGAAAGCTGCCGAGGAGGCGTTATGGGAGAGCGAGGAAAAATACCGGGACCTCGTCGAGCATGCAAACTCCGTCATCCTGAAAGCCGACACCGCCGGCACGATCCTCTTTTACAACGAGTACGCTGAGGCATTGTTCGGCTTTCCACGGGAAACCGTCCTGGGCCGGGATCCTGTAGGGCTGTTTCTCCCGCCCGTCGACTCGTCCGGGCGGGATCTGCGGGGAATGCTCGAGGCCGTCTGCAGCGATCCCGACTCCTATCCTGTCAACGAGACCGAAGCAAGGACGAACGACGGGCGGATCCTCTGGATACAGTGGACAAACCGCGGCATCTACAATGATGCGGGCCGGCTGACAGGTGTTCTTACCGTGGGCGTCGACATCACCGAGCGCAGGCTGGCGGAGAAGGCATTATCCGAATCCAATATCCGGCTCCGGAGCCTTCTTGATGCGATTCCGGACGCTGTCTACTTCAAGGATACCGAAGGAAGGCACATTCTGGTCAACCACGCCTTTGAAAGACTTGTCAGTCTGCCGCTTCACGAGATTTCAGGCAAAACAAACCGGGAACTGCTGCCCGCCGAGCTTGCGGCCCAGTGCGACGCCAGCGACCGCGAAACCGTGCTGTCAAAAGAGCAGGTGACCACGGAAGAGCATATACAGGGCCCTTCCGGGCGGCTGGTGTACTACGAGACGATCAAGGTGCCGCTTCTTGACGAAGAGGGGAAGGTTGCCAACATCGTCTCGGTATCCCGTGACATCACCGACCGGAAGGAGGCCGAAGAGGCGATCCGTGAAAGCGAGGAACGATACCGGGCGGTCGTCGAGGACCAGACGGAGCTGATCTCCCGCTTCCTCCCCGACGGCACCCATGTTTTCGTGAACGATGCATATTGCCGGTATTTTGGGAAAAAGAGGGGTGATATCCTCGGAACGCAGTTCAGGGCGGATATCACGAAGGAGGATGCCCGGCGCATCGGCGACCTGCTCGCCTCGCTCTCCCCCGATTCCCCGGTCGGCAGGATAGAACACCGCATCATCATGGAGGACGGCAGTGTCAGGTGGCAGCAGTGGATTGACCGGGCAATCTACGATGCCGACGGGAACCTCCTCGAATACCAGTCGGTCGGCCGTGATATCACCGATACGAAGAAAGCCGAAGAAGCCCGCCGCCATTCCGAAAACCTTTACCGGACGGTCTTTGAGACAACGGGCAATGCGACGATGATCGTCAATGACGACGGAACGATCTGGCGGGCAAACAGCGAATTCGCCTCGATATTCGGGTTCTTCAGCGAAGATCTCGAAGGGAAGTCCGCATGGGATATTTTTGCCGTGGAGGAGCGCCCCCGGGTGAAAGCGAACCACCGGCTCCGGCGCAGCGGCGGTGATCAGCCCCCACGCTCCTACGAGACACGGCTGATCGACCGGCAGGGGATGCCCCGGGAGGTCGTCCTGACCGTCGACATGATCCCGCAGACCCAGCAGAGCGTCATCTCGCTGCTTGATGTGACGGCGAAAAAGCAGGCGGAGCGCCTCGTCATGGTCGCAAATGCCATCAACCAGCTTATCGTGCACGAACGCGACGTCGAAACGCTCCTTATCCATGCCTGCGAACTCTTCGGCCGGCTCGACCGGTATTTCGTGGTCTCGATTGCACTGGTGGAGGACGGCATTCTCAGGCCCGTCGCCATATCGGACGACACGTTTGCGGACCTGCATGCAACCGATGCCAATTCCCCGCTCTTTCTTGAGGTTGCCGAGAGCGGCTCGGTCATGTTCGAGACATTCTCCGCGGATGAGGGGAGGGGTGCGTTCAACGCGGTGCTGCTCGTCCCGATGAAGGTGGAGGGCGAGGTGAAGGGCGTGCTTGGGTTCTATCTCTACCCGCAGGCGATGATGCGGAGCCAGGAGATCGATTCGATGAGGACGCTTGCGGACGATCTTGCCTTTGCCATCAAGGCGATTGAAATCGAGAACCAGAAACGGCTTGCTCTCGAGCAGATCGAACGGAATATCGAGCAGATGGCCGTCTTGAACGACCAGATCCGAAACCCGCTCCAGACGATCGTCGGGCTTGCCGACCTGCAGGGGGGCAGCATCGCGGAAAAAGTGTACGAACAGGCACAGGAGATCGACGCGATCATCCGCCGCCTTGACATCGGGTGGGTGGAGTCGACCAAGATCCGCGAATTCCTTGTCAAGCACTATGGCATCAAAAAATACCGTTGATTATCGACGGAAAATCAGCAAGGATATATAATATCAGCCTTAGTTTTTATTTTATTCATGGCCGCGGCTCGTCATCCGGAAGGGGTGCTGAATAACCGGTGGATCCTGCTCATCGGCGGCAGCATTATTGCAACAAATGCCATTGTCGTTGGCACGATGCTGCTGGGGATATCGGTTTTCATATCCCATTTTCTCTATATCCCGGTCATTCTCACTGCCTACCGGTACCCGAAAAAAGGGGTAGCCGTTTCCGCCGCCCTTGCCCTTGTCTATTTTACCGCCCACGAGCTGCTGCTGGCGCCCCCGCTGCTCGAAACATTCGTCGCCGCAGGCCGGTCCGGGATGTTCGTGGTCATCGGGGGTGTGGTCGCGTTCCTTTCCGGACGCATCAGGTCCAAGGAGGAACAGTACCGTGCCGTTGTCGAGGGCCAGACGGAGCTTATCTGCCGTTTTCTTCCCGACGGCACCCTGCTCTTTGCGAACGATGCCTTTTCCCGCTATTTCGGAAAAAATCCGCAGGACCTTATCGGCACCGTCTTTCGTCCGGAGATCCCCGGCGATGACCGTCCGGCAGTCACCGCACACTTTGCAGCGCTCACGCAAAACCACCCTGCCGGGATGATCGAGCACCGCATCGTCATGCCCGACGGGCGGATCCGCTGGCAGCAATGGAACGATCACGCGTTCTTTGACGAGGCAGGCCATCCCTGCCAGTACCAGTCGGTGGGGCGCGACATCACCGACCGCAGGGAAATGGAGGAGGCGCTGATCCAGTCCGAGGAGCTCTACCGGACGATATTCGAAACCACCGGTTCCGGCATGGTCATGCTCGACCGGGACGGCACCATGCTGCTCGCCAACGAAGAATTGGAGTCGCAGTACGGGATTTCCCGCAGAAATCTCATCGGCACGAACGCATGGCAGCAGTTTATCGCTCCCGAGGACCGCGATCGGGTGCTTGACCTCTTTTCCCGGCGGTTTACGGAGGCAGATACCGTTCCCCGTTCGTACGAAGCGAGGTTCCTCGACGCTTCGGGCATGCCGCGGGACATGATCCTGACGGTCAGCCTCCTCCCGGGCGCACAGCGCTCACTTGTCTCGCTGCTGGATATTACTGCACGCAAGCAGGCAGAACGGCTCATCGAGGTGGCCAATGCCATCAACACCCTGATTGTTCGGGAAAGGGATGCCGGGATGCTGCTCGGGCAGGCATGCCGTGAACTCTCCTACCTTGACCGTTTTCTGGTTGCCGCCATCGCCGAAGGAAATGAGGATTCGCTCCGGGAACCGTTTTTGTCAGACGATTCGTATAAGGAACAGATTGCGGCCCTCTTCACGACGCCGGAACTTGCCGGAGCGGTGAAGAGCTGCACGCCTGCCCTTGTGCCGACCGGCGATCCGGCAATTTCCTGCGCATTTGCCATTCCGATGTGCGTGGACGGCAGGCTCCGTGGCGTCATGCTCGTCTGCCTGCTCTCGGGCTCCGCCCTCGGCGAGCAGGATCTCGATTCACTGCAGGTGCTTGCCAACGACCTCGCCTATGCGCTCAAGATGATCGATCTCGAGGACCAGAAGCGGGATGCCATCGAGCAGATCGAGAAGAATATGGAACAGTTTTCGATCTTAAACGATCATATCCGCAATCCCCTGCAGGGCATTGTCGGCTATGCCGATCTGAAGGGAGGCGAGGTGGCCGAACGCATCCTGCCGTTTGCGGATGAAGTGAACCGGATCGTCAACCTGCTGGACAACCGGTTTTTGGAGTCGGAAACCATCAGGGATTTTCTGCTCAGGCACTATAATATCAAAATAAGGCGGAAACCCTGAGTTCAGGGCAGGTTTCCTTCTCCGGCGAATTCACGCTGCCGCTCTTCGCTCATATCGAGCAGCACGGCAATGATCGTTTCAACTGCTGTCGGATCGATGCCCGCTTCGACAGCTGCGTCCAGCGCCCGACGGAGCACCTCTTCCCGCTGGGCTTCATCGCGAACCGGGAGGCCGCTCCTGTGCTTGATACGCCCGATCTCTTTTGCATACTCCTGTCTCCGGGCGATAAGGGCGATAATGTCGCGATCGACGGCAGCCATGCCCTCCCGCAGCTCTTCCAGTGACATACCAGTATCTCGTGCGGGCGAGATAATAACGCTTCCCCGGCACGTACCCCGACCCACAATGCTAAATTCCCGTCTGCCCCAGTACAGACGACGTACATGCTGCACCACATTTCCCGGAGAGAACGCTTCGATCTGCTCGTTGCATGGCTTGCCATCGGCCTTGCCTTCACCCTGATCTTTCTGGAAGGGGGACTTTCCCCGCTGTCCTTTGTGATGTTCT
>JAAEEQ010000119.1 GCA_013415665.1 Methanomicrobiales archaeon | reverse complement strand
GCTGTATTTTGCCGGGCATGACGATATCGGGCGCCATCTTTCCGACCGGGGGGCATTACAGGAGCGGGCCCTCCGGGCGAGGGCGTCCACGGAGCGCTTCGACATCACGGCGATCGGCGACCGCCACGTTGCGCTGTACCGCTCACTCACCGGCTGAAAGAGACGTTTGTTAGCGGGATGCCGCCCGGTGGCCGGACCGCGGAAACGACGCGGCACGTTCCCGGGCAGCCCGGGCAAGCCGTGCCGGGCGCGGATCGTCGGGATCAAGTTCCCGTGCCTGCTCGAAGCACCGTACCGCCTGGTCGAAGCGGCCCGTGCCGCAGTACGCCCGCCCCTTGCCGATCCAGAGTTCCGGGTCAGCCGGATCGCAGTGCAGCGCCTCGTCGAAACGGGATATCGCCTCCTCATGACGGTCAAGGGAGCAGAGCGCCTCGGCAAGATGGCGTGCATGCGCTTTGGACGGGTGCAGGGCATACGCCCGGGAAAAGCACTCCAGCGCCTCCGCATGGCTGCCCAGGTCACCGAGGACGAGGCCCTTGAGACTCCATGCCATGTCACACGCAGGATCCAGGACCAGCGCCTCCTCGTAGAGGGCGATAGCCCGGTCATGCTGTCTTCCGAGGAAAAAGAAAATCCCTTTCTGGCAGAGTGCCGTCGCCGCGTCCCGGATCCGCCGGTCCTCATCACCGGGGTAGCGGATCGCGTCCAGCGCTCTCCCGGCGGCAGCCCTGACATCGGCATCGGGATCGGACAGCAGGGGGAGCAGGGGACCGGTAAACCCGCCGCCGATCCCGCCGATGACGTCCGCAGCATGGCGCCGCACGCCCGCATCGGCATCGGCAAGCGCAGCGACAAGGATCTCACGCGCCGGCGGATCGTTGATCACCCCGAGCGCTTCGACGATATGGACCCTCCGGTTGGCATCGACCGTACGATAGAGTGAACGGAGATGCGGTGAAACGCCGGTTTGAATATCGGCAAGTGCCGCCATCGCCGTTGCGCGGACCGGGCGGTGCACATCGAAGAGGAGGGAGGCGATAGGCGGGATCGTGGCCGGGTCGCCTTTCCGCGCCAGGATCCGGGCGGCCGTTTCACGGACACCCGGGTCGGGATTCTCCAGGGCACGGAGTAGCACGCCGGTAACCTCGCCGCCGGCCACCTGCCCCAGCATCGCGGCGGTTTTTCTCCGTACATGCCGGTTATTGTGCTTCAACCCGCCGACCAGCACGTCACGCTCCCGGTTCTTTCCGAAAAAGCGCAGGATGGATTGGATCTCGGCACGTTCGGTGTCATCCATGGCAGCGACGATACCGTAGAGCCGGGCGATTACCGAGGTGTCGGCAAGCCCCAGCAGCACCATGGCGGCGATGACCCGGTTCTCGGGATCATGCCGGAGGGCGTGCAGCAGCGGCTCCACGGCACGTGCATCCCCGATTTCCGCGAGGAAAGAGAGCGCGTGGAAGCGTATTTTCGCGTCGGGATCGGAAAGTGCTGCATGAATTCCCCGACAGCCCGCCGGTCCGCGAGCATCTCGAGTGAGAGAACGGCATGCTGCCTCACCTCGGGGTCGGGATCGCATACGGTGCGCAGCAACGGCTGCACTGCCGGAAAACAGCCTTTCTCACCGAGATTTTTCGCGGCGATGCTCCTCACCTTCGCATCGGCATCGGAAAGAGCGGCAATCAGGGGAGCATACGTGGACGGGGAATCGATCCGGGCGAGACAGGCAACGGCGCGGCGCCGTATCTCCGGCGATGCATGCTGCGATGCGGCGATCATCGGCTCGATGATCCGGGGCCCGGCGATTGAGATGCCATCCTCGGCGATTCCGGGCACATTGGCAGGAGCGGCGGGAGCGGGAGCCCGTTCCTTCTCCGGCGCCTGCATGCCGGACCGGAACGCCCCCTCCTGCCGCTGATCATCCGCCCCGTCGATCACCTCTATCCTGATGGTGCCGCGGAAGAGATCGAAGAATCTCACAGGTATCCCCGAGCGGTAGTTGTATGAGAATGTATTTATGTATTGCCGAAAATAGAAATGGGCTCGTATCGGAGTTCTTCGGGAGGAATCTGCCATCGTCAGGATTGAAGGGAAGCATCTTGCCATTGCCGCCGTCACGGGAGCCGGCCTGGGGGCTCTCGTGCTCGCGGTCCTCCTCGGCGGCACTGCCGTGCCGGTGTTTGCCGGCCTGTTCGCCTGCATCCTCCTGCTCGTTGCCATCGACTACCTGTACTGGATACGGAACATAACGCCCTGAAAACCGTTCAGGCGGCATAACGCTTATGTAATCGTCCCATCAACATGATTCAAACAAACCTGCGGCGGCTGTTCCGGCACGCAATATTTTTCCGGACCGCTGCAATCCGAAGGATTTTGTGCATATGACCGTTTCCGTGATTATTCCGACGTTCAACGAAGAACAGAATATCGAAAGCTGTCTTGCATCGCTGCGCCGCCAGAGATTCGCCGATGACGACGTCGAAATTATTGTTGTTGACGGAAATTCAGCGGATAAGACACGCGAGATAGCAGAGAAGCTCGCTGATAAGGTCATCATCCAGACAAGCCGCAAAGTCGGCGGGGCCAGGAACGACGGGGCGATGATCGCCCGTGGCGACGTCATTGCCACGACGGATGCCGACTGCATCATTCCTGCCGACTGGCTCCAGGTGATACACGACTCCTTTGCCGCCACCGACGATCTCGTGCAGCTCTACGGGACCGTGTATCCCCGTGAGCCCGGCCTGAAGCACCGGGTCTCGCTCGGGTGCGCCAATACCTTCTCGGCGCTCGGCTACCACACCCGGACGCTGTACTACACCCTCGGGTGCAATACCGCGTTTAACCGCGACGCCTTCGTGCGGGCAGGCATGTACCGCTGCATCGATGCCGGCGACGACCTTGAGATCGCGCAACGGATGCGAAAGATCGGCCGTGTCATGTTCAACCCGAAGATGCGCGTCCAGTTTTCCATGCGGCGCTACGAGCAGTTCGGAACCATAAAATCCCTCTACGAATGGGTATATATCGTCGCGAAGGGCGGAAGCACGACGAAATACTCCTATTCAAAACGCGAATACAAATAACCGGGGCCGAAAATCCCACGCCGGTACTCACCTTTTATGTGGAGAGCGAAGAAGATACCTCTCTGCTATGACAGCCGAAACAGATGCCGTCATGACGGTTGCTTCCCTGATGGCGCTTTCCGCGCGGACGGCACCGAAATCAAAGGGTTCCGATGTGATCACCGTGACCATCGCGGGACCGGACCGCTGCGCCCTGCTCGCGGATGCCATGCAGGCATACGGAAAGGAGCATGGCATCGGGTTTTTCCTCCGCGATGCCGAGAACGTGCTTGCCAGCGACGCCTGCGTATGCATCGGGGCACAGGGGGACGAGACCCTGGGCCTCAACTGCGGCGGGTGCGGGTATGCCACCTGCAGCGAGATGGCGGAGGCCGTTTCCGCACCGGGAACCCCCGGCAATACGTTCGGGGGCCCGAACTGCGTGCTCCGCATGGCGGATCTCGGCATCGCCGTCGGATCCGCGGTGAAAACCGCCTCCATCCACAATGTCGACAACCGCATCATGTATTCCGCAGGCGTGGGAGCGATCCTGTGCGGGTGGCTGAAATCCAGCACCGTGGCGTTCGGCATTCCGCTCAAGGCATCGGGTAAGAATATCTATTTTGACCGATCACGATAAACAGACGAGAGATTTTTATGCCAACAATGAAAATCCGTGGCGGCGACCTCGACCTTGTCGAGTACG
Organism: Methanomicrobiales archaeon; assembly: GCA_013415665.1. Classification (GTDB taxonomy): domain Archaea; phylum Halobacteriota; class Methanomicrobia; order Methanomicrobiales; family Methanomicrobiaceae; genus LKUD01. Next base: position 728 of record JAAEEQ010000119.1, on the reverse strand, counting down.
AGTTCTCCCCGTTTGCCCCGGGGGAGCAGATGCAGATCCTGGACCTGAAAAATCCCCCCGCACTCGTACCGCAGGCAGGGACGGTTACCGTTACCACGCCCGCCAGGATCCACCTGTCGGTCCTCGACATGAACCGCTTCGCGCCGGATCATCCGGGCGGCGGCGGCATCGGGTTTGCCCTTTCGGTCTACTGCTCCGCAGCGGTGTCCTGCACCGACAAGGGAACGGCAATCCACTATTCCCGCGAACCCATCATCAGGCATTTCGTGGAGATTTTTTCAAAGACTGTCGGCTATACCGGCGGTTTTCGCATCTCGGCAAAGGATCACGAGCTCAAGCATGTCGGGCTCGGGTCAACGGGCTCGATCCTCGTGTCGGTCGTCCACGGCATGAACGCCGCAGTCGGATCGCCGCTTTCCGAAGAGCAGATCCGCCTGCTTATCGGGAACAATTACGTCGAGGAGACGGCGGACGGACGGGTCACCCGGGGCTTTGAGACCGGGGTCGGGCCCGCTGCGGCGACCTACGGCGGCATGGCGGTGATGGGGGACGAACTCTCGCTGGTCTGCCACCACCCCTTTGCCGAAGGGAAAAATGTCTTCATCGTCATCCCGCCGACCGACGTCTCCTCCGCAGGGGAGCATGAATTCGATCTGTTAATGAACCGCGCCCGGAACCTCGATTACCGCGACCGCGAACTGAAAGCGTACCTGCTGCTTATGGACTTC
>JAAEEQ010000021.1 GCA_013415665.1 Methanomicrobiales archaeon | reverse complement strand
AGAAACCTACGATAGCGTCGTCCACCCCAACACCATCACCGTCAATCATCCCTACTTCAGAGCTGAGCGCATCGCCATCAGTTACAGTGGCAACAACGTCTGTAAGCCCTTTGGCAGACACGGAATCTCCTGATGAGGAATTTTTCGATATAATTCCGGTCTACAGTATGAAGTTATTCGGTTATCGCAACCAAATTGGCTTTTATTCGACCAAAGGGACATCTGTGAAAAATTACCGGCAGATGGAGGTGACCGGGGAGATTCTTAAAAAAACCGCTGATCATTACTCCAGTAATATGACAAAACTGAAGGTTAGCAAAACGTACGCAATACCTGCGGCCCGTTTTAAGTCATTTATCGACTGGTATGCCAAGGCAGGAAGTGCGCTTATGCTCGCTGCCGAATATAATAGTGATCGCGAATGGAAATTGCGGGATATATGGCTCGAGGCAGCAGAAAATGCATACCAGGAAGGTGATAAGGGATATCTATCGGTCGTCGAACAACTCAATCTGTCCGATCTCAGAGCCACCTGAATGAAAAATAGTGCAACTACTCACGAATGCTTTTTTCTGCATTCAAAAAACAGAGGGTATGTATTCCCTTTTCTATTGAACGGATGAATTTAAAAAAAAATATCTAGGATATTCCCACACTTTTGTTCATGGACAGACGATTACTTATCGCAGGTGTGCTCTGCATGGCAGTCCTTTCCATCTGTTTTGCAGGATGCACCGGTACGGAAACTCCGGCAGGAGGAGAACAGGCAATTGCCACGCAGGCATCCGAATCCACGGATGCACCGACCTATATTGTCGGTATTGACGTGCCGTATCCGCCATTTTCAATGATTGACAAAGAGGGTAAGGCCATCGGTTTTGATGTCGAGTCGATGGAGTGGATCGCAGAAGACCAGGGATTTAATGTGGAATTCCAGCAGGTTGCCTGGGACGGCATCATTCCCGCACTTCTCGCCAAGAAGATCGACATGGTGTACTCCGGCATGACCATCACCGAGGAGCGAAAGGAAAAAGTTGCCTTCAGCGACTCCTACTGGACGGTCAACCAGGCAGTGATTGCCCGTGCGGACAGTACGCTGGTGATGGACGATATTCTCTCCGGAGAAAAGACCATCGGAACGCAGCGCGGGTGCACCGCGGCCATCTGGATCGATGAAAACATGATCCAGGCCGGCCAGATGCCCGAGGAAAACCTGAAACTCTACGATAACATCCCTCTCGCCATAACGGATCTTGAAAGCGGACGCGTCGATGCGGTCATGTATGACAGCACCGTTATCAACGACATCATCCAGGGCAAGGACGTCACCAAGATCGGGTATGTGGAAACGAATGAACAGTTCGGCATCGCGGTGCGGAAGGAAGACACAGAGCTGCTGCAGTCTCTCAACGAAGGCCTTGCAAAGCTCATGGCAGACACGCACTGGCAGGAACTGCAGGACAAATACGGCATGATATAACGCCCCTCCGGCGGGGTGTGCCCGTGGAGGGTGCGGGCCCCCAGATCATGCTCTTTTTTCCCGGTTGTGCAGGCGCCGCCGCGCGTTGCCGGACGTGGCCTGAAAGAGGCGTTGAAACGCCCGTCTTTCTGCGGAACGGCACAACAATCAAGGCATATCCTTATAATTTCCCGTTTCGACCCAGAGGATAGCGACTCGCGGGAGGTGGGACGGTTGGTCTGGGACAATAAAAAGCCAAACAAGAGCCAGAACGACAAAAAAGAAAAGAAAAAGTCCAAAACAATAAAATAATACCACAAGGCGCCTTCCGGCGCCCCTTTTTTCGGCGTCTCTTCATTACTTTCCTCACCGCCACACTACGGAGGTCATGCCTGCCGTTTGAGGGGGACGGACCCCGCATGCGCAAAAAGTGCGGAAATATCAGCTGCCAGCCACGGCTGTTTCCGGACGTCGACCTGAAAGAGGTGTCTGCCGGGGACCTGCCGCAGCGATCACCTGCCGCCGGCCACCGGGGAGAAAAGAGCCCGGAGAGCCGCTGTCCCGGGAAGCAATCCCACGCGGATCGGTTCGGGCATGCGCGCCCGGCGCAAGCTGAAAAAAGGGGGCGAAAGCGGGTGAAAAAATCACGTTCCCGGCGGGATTTCCTGATTGGGTGAGATAGCTTTATAAGATGGCCAACTGAACATCCGACATAGCCATCTATGGCGGGAGGTGGACGCAATGGTCGAACAGGCAAAGGATAAACAGCAGAAAAAGCAGAAGCAGCAGAAGCAGCAGCAGCCCCAGAAGAAAGTCTGATCCATCCCTCTCTCACGGGCGTAGGTGACGATGAGTCCCCGGTCACTCCCCCTGCATCCGGGGATTCGCATCACCGCACCATGACGCCATCCGGAGCACCCCCTGCAACCAGTCACTCCCCATTGCGGGCGGCTCCGGAATCACCACCCTCACCATAATCTTCCTTTTTCATTCGCCTGATATGCCTGCAAATTCCTTTATTATATGAATTTTTCGTCCGGTTTCCCGCTCGTACCAGTCCCGTTCCCGGTTGGCTTCGCGCAACGTCCGGACCCGGTGCCGCAGCCGAACACCCGATTCCGCGTCAACAAGATACAGCCTGCTCACCAGATCACCATGCAGGAACGTGGCGGGCGCAGAAATAAATAAGCTTTTTTTCTGCTGCAGGGCTAGAAGGAATGCTCGACGAGGACACGGATGCCGATGGCGATGAGAATGATCCCCCCGAGTATATCGGTCTTCCTGCCGAGGATTGCTTCAAGCTTTGTACCGGAAAGCACTCCTGCAACGGAAAACACCAGCGATACGGCGCCGATGGTCAACGCGGGTTCGAGAGGGAGTACGTCCAGCACGGCAAAACTGATGCCCACGGCAAGGGCATCGATGCTTGTCGCGACCGCAAGCATGGTCAGCGTTACCAGACCGAGATTCCCCAGCAGGGATTCGTCCTCATCACCCTCCAGGCCTTCCCGGATCATCTTTCCTCCCACGACGAGGAGCAGGAAAAAAGCAACCCAGTGGTCATAGGCGGCAATGACTGCGGAAAATCCGGCACCGAGCACCCAGCCCAGGGCGCACATGAAAAACTGGAAAAAGCCGAAAAAAAGCCCCAGTACGAGGGCATACCATCCCCGTTTGTGCGGATTGAATGCGCCGACGGCAAGGGAAACAGCAAAACAGTCCATTGCAAGTCCGACACCCAGCAGCACGGTTGTGACAACGGATTCCATGAATGTTCTAGGGTTGTACACGAAATGTATTGAAATGTCGCGCGGTGCCCCTTCCGGCATACCGAATCGCAGCCGTATCCGGCTTCCCGGTATCCTTACGGACAGGTGCAGCGCGGTACGTGGACACGTAACGCTTTATACGGGAGATGCCTACCGCTATCCGGTAGCCTATGGCACGTTTGACAGATGAAATGAAGGAGATTTTCAAAAAAAGCACCGTATGGCCCCTTGCAACCGCTTCGAAAAGCGGTGAGCCCAATGTCGCCCCGATGAAGGCCGTGTGGCTGGTTGACGAGGAAACAATCTGGATAGCAGACAATTACATGAAAAAAACCCTTGCAAATCTCATGGAAAATCCGCGTGCGGCACTCTACTGCTGGGGGGCGGAAACGGGGGGCTGTCTTGAGATAAAGGGTGATGTCGCCATTCTCACCGCAGGTCCCGATTATGAGAAAATGCGTGCGGACATGAGGGCTAAATCAGAAAAATTCCCGGCGAAATCGCTGATAGTCATCTCTATAACGGATATTTTCACCTGCAATCCCGGTCCCGGCGCAGGCGATCGCCTTTAAGCACCACTATTGATAATCAATAAACTAAACTTTTAAATATAATTCTGGACAACCTCATGCAATGAAGTACGTCCTCCCCCTGCTCTTTGCAACCCTCGGCGCCCTGCAGGAGATGGATGTCATCACGACCTATTACATCATCCGCGTTCTCGGGGGAGTCGAGCTAAATCCCTTCCTTGTTTCGATCATCGCCGTGCCCGAACTGTTTATCATGATCAAAATCCTGTTTCTTCTCAGCCTGGCAAGCATCATAAGCTGCCTTGAGTATATTCTGGTGCACGCCCCGGAGATGAACGTGCTCGCCATGCCGCGGTGGATCAGCGCTGCCATGCTCGGTGCCGCCTGTACGTGGTACATCGCTGCTGTCTGCCACAATGTCTATACCATGGTATCGTTCGCGTGACATCCCAGCTGGAGGGTAGTCACAGCCGGTCCCGGGATATTCCATCATGTTCATCATCAACGGGCCCGTACACTTTGAAAGCAACGATGCATCCGCTTGAAAGGATATACGCGCACCTCTTTTCGATGTACGGTCCGCAGGGATGGTGGCCGCTGCGGTATGCAGGGGAAAGTCCGGCTGCATCCCGCGGCGCGGGAGGCTATCACCCCGGCAGGTACGACCTCCCCGTAAGCACCGGAGGGATATTCGAAATCTGCACCGGGGCGATTCTCACCCAGAATACGGCATGGACAAACGTGGAAAAGGCGCTCGACAACCTTGCCGCTCTCGGGGCGATAACGGCTGAGCAGATCCTCCTGCTCGATGATGAAAGCCTTCGTGCCGCGATACGGCCTGCGGGGTACTACAACCAGAAATCAAAAAAGCTGAAGGCATTTTCCCGGTTTTTCATCGACCTTGACGGCAGGACGCCAACCAGGAACGAGCTGCTCGCGGTCTGGGGCATCGGGAAGGAGACCGCAGATTCTATCCTGCTGTATGCCTATCAGGTGCCCGTGTTCATCGTAGACGCCTATACGCGGCGAATCATGACCCGGTGCCAGCTCATCGGGGAAAGGTGGGAGTACGATCGCGTCCGCGGCTATATCGAGGCGCATATTCCGCCTGATTACCGTATCTACCAGGAGTATCATGCGTTGCTGGTCCACCATGCAAAACGGCATTACCGCAGGAACGCACCGTCACATTCCTGTCCTCTGGGCATGCTGCTTGCCGGCGATGCCTGATGCCGCCTCCCGGTGGCCCATGGAGTACGGGGTTCCCGTGTACGGCATTTTCCTCGTCCTCTCCTGCACGGCAACACCCATGAAGCTGTTCGCGCCGTGAAACACCGGAAGGCGGGATGCGGGGGCCGGGGAGAGCGGATTCCGGCAACAGTTATCTGCCTTTCGCGACCATGTACTGGCGCATGAATCGGTGGATGCCGTTTTTCGGGGGGCGTTGTGCGATCGTGGCGTGGAGTGCCTGCTACGGCACCGGCACGCTTCGTGATGCAGGCACCCGGGCCCGGCCATCGTTGTACCCCGGAGAAAACGTGCCGGGGAGCGGGACGGGGCTCGTCCGGATCGGGACGGCGGCATCGGCGGGCAGGGTACGGGGATTGAAGCCATGATCCCGCAATCCGATGGAGCCGACAGCTCGTCGTTCGATGAAGGCATGACCCGCGGCGTCGGGCTCCTGCGGGGCGATCCCAAAACGGCCATCCGAAAGCTGTCCGGCCCGATGATCATCGCCATGCTCTTAATGGCGGTCTATAACCTTGCCGATGCCATCTGGGTGGCCGGGATCGGGGCGGATTCGCTTGCCGCCGTCGGATTTGTCACCCCGGTGTTCATGATCATCATCGGCCTTTCCAACGGCCTCGGGGCGGGGGCCACATCCCTTGTCGCCCGGCGCATCGGGGCACGGGACAAACCGGGGGCCGATAACGCAGCCATGCATGCGATCCTGCTCGGCGTTCTCTTTGCGGCCCTGATAACGCCGGTGCTGACCATTGCCATCGAACCGGTTGCCGTCCTGCTCGGCGCCGGCCATGTTGCCGGCCTTGCAGCGGAATACGGCAGGATCGTTTTTTCCGGCACCGTGTTCTTCCTGCTCGTCCAGATATGCTACGCGATCCTCAGGGCGGAAGGCGATACCAGGCGGACCATGTATGCGATGGCCGCCTCGTCCGTGCTGAACATGGTGCTTGATCCCCTGCTGATCTACGGGGCGGGGATGGGGGTTGCCGGTGCTGCGGTGGCAACGGTGATATCCGTGGCAGCCGTCTCGCTGGTCGTTGCCTACTGGTTCATCGTCAAAAAGACCACCTATGTCACCCTTTCCCGGCAGTCCTATTCACCCGACTGGAGGACCGCAACCGACATCCTCGCCGTCAGCCTTCCCGCAGGGCTCGAGTTCCTGCTCATGTCGCTGATTGTCATCGTCAACAACGGGATCCTTGTCGCGGTTGCCGGCACCGATGCCGTTGCCATTTATACTTCGGGCTGGCGGGTGGTCATGTTCGCCATCGTCCCGCTCATCGGCATCGCGACATCGCTGGTCTCCGTCGCCGGTGCTGCCTTCGGAGCACGGGAATATGAAAAACTCAATATTGCTTACAGCTACGCGATTAAAGCAGGCACCGCAATCGCCCTGGTGACCAGCCTTGCAACGTGGCTTTTTGCGCCCCAGATCACGGTTGCATTCACCTATACGCCGGAGAGTGCCCGGCTTGCCGCCGGATTCATTCTCTTCTTCCAGACGATGTGCCTCTTTTACCCCTTTGTCCCGGCAGGCATGTTCTCTTCCTCGGTATTCCAGGGAACCGGCAAGGGAATGACCTCGCTCGTCATCAGCCTGCTCCGCAATCTCTTCTTCATCGCGGTGTTCGTCTATGTACTGGCCGTCGTTGTGGGCATGAACGAATACGGGGTCTACCTGGGCATCGTTGCGGGCAACATCCTCGGCGGACTGGTCGGTCATGGCTGGGTGCGCCTCTATATATCGCGCCTCATCGCCCAGCAGTCTGCCGCTACCGCCACGCCGCGCGGGAAAGCAGGAAAGGGAGCCTGATCCCGCCGGAGGTTGCATGCCCCCGGTCACCGGACACGAGGGTGTGTGCCGCCTACCGGCGGGGAAATCCAATCCGGCGCAGCGACTCGCGTATATCATCCAGCACGGCTGGATCCTCGATTGTCGCGGGGGTAGGATACGGTTCTCCGTCCGCAATTTTTTTCATGGTGCCGCGGAGGATTTTTCCTGACCGCGTCTTTGGCAGCCGGCGAACGATGATAACGACCTTGAACGAAGCGATCGGCCCGATGATCTCCCGGACCTGCCCGATGATCTCCTGCTGTATGGCTGCCGTATCCCGGGCGACACCGGCTTTCAGCACGACAAAACCAACGGGGATTTCACCTTTCACGGGATCGGCGACACCCGTGACGGCGCATTCGGCGACATCGGGGTGCGACGCGATCACCTCCTCCATCGCTCCGGTTGAAAGCCGGTGTCCGGCGGTATTGATCAGGTCGTCCGTGCGCCCCATGATCCAGAGATATCCGTCGCCGTTCACAAAACCGGCGTCGCCGGTTTCGTAGTACCCGGGATAGTGCGCGAGGTAGGTCGATACATACTCCCCGTCACGCTCCCAGAGGCTGGAAAGGCATCCCGGCGGAAGGGGAAGGCGCATGACGATGTTGCCGACGGTGGCGGGTGGCACCTCTTTTCCGTCGTCGTCAAGAACAGCGACGTCATACCCGGGCATCGGAACGGTGCAGGATCCCGGTTTTATCGGTAAAATACCGATGCCCAGCGGGTTTGCGCCGATAGCCCAGCCGGTCTCCGTCTGCCACCAGTGATCGATCACCGGCACTCGCAGCAGATCCGATGCCCAGGCAAGCGTTTCCGGATCGCAGCGTTCTCCTGCCAGGAACAGGGCCCTGAATCCCGGAAGATCGTATTTCTGCAGGTGCTCCCCTTTCGGGTCCTCCCGGCGTATGGCCCGGAAGGCTGTCGGAGCCGTGAACAGGACCGACACGCCGTGCTCGGCAATGACCCGCCAGAATGCCCCCGGATCAGGCGTTCCAACCGATTTTCCCTCGTAGAGAATCGTCGTGCATCCGGCGGCAAGTGGGCCGTACACGATATACGAATGCCCCACGACCCACCCGATATCGGACGCCGCCCAGAAGACCTCTCCCGGGGCCACGCCGTAGAGGTTGCGCATGCTCCACAGGAGCGCGACCAGATGGCCGCCGTTGTCACGGAGGATGCCCTTCGGCACGCCGGTCGTTCCGGACGTGTAGAGGATATAGAGCGGATCGGTCGCCGCAACGGAGACACAGCCCACGGGAGGCGCCCGTTCGAGCACGTCCCACCCGATGTCCCGGCCCTCCACGAGCGGGGCCGGGCATTCGGGCCGCTGTAATATGACGCAGTGCTCTGGCTGGTGCCCTGCCAGCGTAATCGCAGCGTCAAGCAGCGGTTTGTACTCGATAATCCGGCTGACCTCAATCCCGCAGGAGGCGGAGAGGATGACCGCCGGCCGTGCATCGGCAATCCTGCTTGCCAGTTCCCGGGCTGCAAAACCACCGAAGACCACCGAATGGATGGCGCCGATGCGTGCGCAGGCCAGCATCCCGATCACCGCTTCGGGGACCATCGGCATGTAAATGACAACGCGGTCCCCCTTCCCGACGCCAAGTCCTGCAAGGCCGCCTGCACACCGTGCGACCGCATCCAGGAGCTCCCGATAGGTGTAGCGGCGGATGGTGTTCGTTACCGGGCTGTCATAAACAAGCGCGATGCGATCGCCGTGTCCGGCATCGCAGTGCCGATCGAGTGCATTGTAACAGGTATTCATCGCGCCCCCGGCAAACCACCGGTACAACGGGGCGCCGGTACTTTCAAGAACGGTATCCCATGGAGTGTCCCAGACCACCTCGTCCGCCGCTTTGCCCCAGAATCCTTCAGGATCACGAAGTGAAGCCTCGTATATCATCCGATATGCGCGTGCGGCGGATGTTCTCCCTGCCATGTGCTAGCATGACGCATGGAGTGTGTTAAACCTTTGCTGCACCACATATGCAGCTGGCAAATGCAAATCGGGGTTGATTCATCAGGTTAATTCGGGCGGGGATGCAGCAGCGCCATCTCAAAAATGCTGAAATTTCATATTTTTCTGCATTTTCTGTAATATTTATATTCTGAGAGATCCTATTCTGCAGCATATGACCGATGAGCCCGCATGTGCGCCTTGCGCACCCGGATCTGCCTGCAGAATAGAGGCGGTTGTGGCGGTTGACGAACGCGGACAGGTTCTGCTGCCGAAAGATCTCAGGGAACGTGCCGATATTCGTCCGGGGGACCGGCTGACAATCGTATCGTGGGAACGTGACGGCACCGTCTGCTGCCTGACCCTCATGAAAGCCGACGCACTTGCGGGCGCCATCAGGACTGCCATCGAACCGATCTTTACACAGGTGAAGGAACATGGGGCTGGATGAGGGCTGCTGCGGCTCCACGACAGGCACCTGTGCCTGCCGGCAGCGCGAACCGGCGATGACAGCGACAGCGGACCTTACCTGGCGGGATTATATCGACCATCTCGCCGCCCGGCTGGGCTTCGACCGGTCGGGCCACCGGGTCAGGCCGGGGCTGTACCGCCTGAACAATCCTTCGCCGGAATCCCCCGTCTTCGCCAGCGCCGGCTACACCCTGAGTTTCGATGCGCTGCGATCATCCCTTGCCGGCAGGGACGCGTGGCTGCTGGTGCTGGACACGATGGGGATCAATGTCTGGTGTGCGGCGGGCAAAGGTACCTTCGGCACCGACGAACTTGTCCGCCGGATCCGCCTTGCAGACCTCGCCGGGCAGGTCAGCCACCGCACCATCATCCTGCCGCAGCTCGGGGCGCCGGGAGTCAGCGCCCGGAGTGTTGCGCAGCAATCCGGATTCCACGTGCGATGGGGCCCTGTACGTGCCGCGGATCTTCCCGCATTCCTTGACGCGGGCGAAGCCTCGCCGGCAATGCGCCGGGTGACCTTTCCCCTCCGGGACCGGATTGTCCTGATTCCGGTGGAACTGGCGCATGCCCTGCCCTACGCCCTTGCCGCATCGGCTGTTGCCATCTTTTTCGGGCACGCGGACATAGCCGGAACAGTCCTGCTCTCGGTTGCGGCAGGGACCGTCCTCTTTCCCGTACTGCTGCCGTATCTGCCTGCGAAGGACTATACGGTCAATGGGCTTCTTCTCGGATTCGCGGTCATTACTCCCGTCGTTGCTGCAGGAGGCGGTGGTACCGGATGGCCGGGCCTGCTGTGGGCAGGCGGGAATCTGCTGCTCTGGCCGGCGATCACGGCATTTCTTGCCCTGAATTTTACCGGGTGCACCCCCTTTACCTCGCGAAGCGGCGTAAAGCTGGAAATATCCCGGTATATGCGTATCATTGCCGCAATGGCCGCAGGGGGCGCTGCAGCACTCGCACTCGCGCTGCTGCATGCGGGGGGGATGGCCTGATGTTCGACAGCTACCGGACAACCACCCTGCGGTACGACCGGGACGCCTGCATCTTCTGCAGGGCATGCCTGCAGGTCTGCCCGCACGCCGTCTTCGCAGCCGGCCCCGGCCATGTGCAGCTTGCAGCCGCCGAACGCTGCATGGAGTGCGGCGCCTGTGCCGTAAACTGCCCGGCAAACGCAATTTCCGTCGACAGCGGCGTCGGGTGCGCCAACGCGCTCATCAGGGGTGCGGTCACCGGAAAGGAAACCTGCGGCTGCTGCGGGGACGACGAAGGCAATTCCTGCTGCTGACAGCCGGTCAAAAAAAAAGCACCGGACGCCGGTGCCGGTACCGGAAAGGATAGCTTCTTTGCCGACGGGGGACCAGGCATCTGCAATGATACCCTCCCTGCCGGAGATGCTGGTCCGGCTGCTGGCTGCTGCCGGCAGGCTTGCCCTCGGGCGTGCCAGTCCTGTCGTGCTCCCGCTTGTCCTTGCGCTGGCGGCGGTTGCAGCCGCCACCGTTCTCATTGCCGGCGTCGCATGGGCTGCCGCAAAGGTTGCCTGATCGCAGTGCGGCGGCAGGCACCGCAGATGCCGGGTATGACCCGCAAAGGAGTTGAGGCTCTGGCGCACACCCGTTTATCACGAGAGGAGTGCCTGTCCATGATTGCCTTGCCCGATCCCTGCCCGCTGCTGGAATTCAACAACGTCACCGTGATCACCGGAGGGGCGAAAGTCCTCGATTCCCTGTCGGTCACGATCCGTGCAGGGGAGCATGTCGCCATCCTCGGGCCCAACGGGGCCGGCAAATCATCGTTCATCAAGGCCGTCACCCGTGAATACTACCCTGCTGCCGCAAAAGGGCAGGTCACGTTCCGTATGGGCGGCAGGGATGTCTGGCATATCTCCGATCTCAGGTCCCTGCTCGGCATCGTCTCGAACGAATTGCAGTATACCTTCACCCGCTCCATCACCGCCCGGGAGGTGGTGCTCTCGGGATTCTTCTCCAGTGTCGGCCTGTTCTGCCATTGCATTACGGAGGCGATGGAGCGCCGGACCGACGAGGTGCTTGCCTTCCTGGAAATCGATCACCTGCAGGACCGTGCCATGGACACGCTCTCGTCCGGGGAAGCGAGGCGGATGCTTATCGGGCGGGCGCTGGTACATAGTCCGGACGCGCTCATCCTCGACGAACCGACCACCAGCCTTGATCTTGCCGCCCAGCATTCTTTTCGCACAACGCTCCGGAAAATTGCGCAGGCAGGCACCGGCATTATCATGGTCACCCACAACCTCCACGACATCATTCCGGAGATTTCCCGGGTGATGCTGATGAAAGAGGGAAAAATCGTCCGCGACGGGCCGAAGGAGGCCGTCCTGACCGACGGGGTCATCGGCGGACTGTTCGGTGTTCCAGTGCACGTCCATACCGACGGCGGATGGTACTACGCGACGGGATACTGATCCCTGCCGGCGCCCCCGGACGCCCGCTCAGGGTACTGGCATGAGGCCGGGGTGCGTGCCGGTGATGCACCTGCCGCCAGCCGGGGTGACGATGAACGTATTCTCGATCCCGACCATGCCAACCCCCCCGATGCCGCATTTCGGCTCGAGGGCAAAGACCATGCCTTCCTGGATCGGTTCGTCGAATCCTGGCGCGATCACCGGCTGCTCATCGACGAGCAGGCCGACGCCATGGCCCAGAAATCCTGCCCGCCTCCCCCCGAACCCCATGAAGTTTTCCTGCAGGGCGGGATCAAGCGAATCCATGATCTCTGCATAGATTGCGGACGGTACTGTACCGGGACGGAGCATCGCCGCCATGTTGTTCTGGATTTCGACGCACCGGCAATGAAGCGCAACGGCTTCATCGCACAGCGGGGTGCCGAAGGCGTAGGTCATGGTCTTGTCGGTGTGATAGCCCTGAACGCCGCACCCCGTGTCGATAAAGACGAGATCGCCATCCTGAAGCGTCCTTTCACGGCTTCCCAGCAGCGGTACCGCCGGGCAGAGTCCGTAGCTGCCGCCGGGGCCGTCGAAGGCCGTCGGATAAATCGAGCTCTCGCCGAACCCAATCTGACCGAGGATGATTTCCGTGTCAAACATGCCGAACCGGACGGTCCCGTGATGCCCTTCTTCCACCATGGCGGAAAAGACCCTGCAAGCAAAATCCGCTTCGCTCATCCCTTCGGCCAGGATCCGGGGAACACGCTCCTCCATAACGCGGCGGTGAATCTCTCCCGCCTGTTCCATCAGGTCCAGTTCGTAGGCACTCTTTATCGCCCTCACCGCGGCAATGCGCCCATCCAGAGACTTCACATCCGGTACCGGGAAATGCTTCCGGAACCGTGCGAGGAGTGCCACCGGCACGATCTCCGTTTCCATATGGACACTTCCCGGCATGGCACAGAACCTTCCGGCCGCATCGCGAAAGCTCTTCATCGGCTCGATGGCGGGAAAACGCGACTCGTGCAATGCCCGTTCAAAGCTCCGCCGCACATGGAATACCGCCTCGCCGTCGCGGGGGACGAGGAGGACGCCGTCCTGCATGGTCCCGGTGAGGTAGTAGAGGTTGATATTCCCGAAAAATGCGGCGAGTTCCCAATCAGGCTCTTTTTCATCCATCTCCGCCCTGAACCGCTTCAGCCGGTCATTCAGTTCGGCGGGAGGGACGACGTGCTGCATGGTACTGCATTTGGCACGCTGTCATATTAAGTGATGAGAAAGGGGATGAATGAAAAAGATCCCGAGCCGGACAGAGTGTTACGTGCCCCGCCCAACCAACATCCCCTCCCGAATCCAGCGCCACGCCGCCGGCCGGTTGGCCGCCCTGAAAAACCTCACATCGGTGTTGGAAAAGAGAAAGAGATGATCAACATTCGCAAGGCGTTTCTCCCAGTCCTCATCGCCGACGATTGCTTCACGCTCAACATAAAGGACCCGGTCCCGGGCCCGGATATCATCGTTCATTGCACCGAAGTCCTCGCTCTGGATATCGGTAACATCGATCAGCACCCGGATGGTGCCGTACGTTTCGATCGCCTGCCGGAGTGCCGGGATGAAATACCCCATGTACTCTTCATCAGTGATTTCTCCGGTAAACATGAAGCCAAGCACATTTCCGGTACTTTCTGCCATTTTCTCGATCATACATCACCACCTCTGCACCAGTGCCGGCCGTGCGCCTCCGGGCCGGTGCGGTGCGATCACGGCTGTTTGACAAGCGTGCGGTCAAAGAAGCTCACCATCTCCCGGTAGGCATCCCGGGCCGCGAAACTCTCCGAAAGCTCCCCGTTTTCGATCATGAATCCGTGCGGTTCGCCCTGGTACACTTTCAGCTCGAAATACCTTCCTGCCGCATCGAGGTCCGTTGCGTACTGGTAGATGCCGGCAACCGGGCTGGGCTGGTCCCGGGATCCGTGGATGATCAGGATCGGATCGGCGAGATCCCCGATGTGCTCCGCAGGAGTCGTTTCGTTGTTGAATCCGCCTGAATAGGGAAAGCCATACCAGGCGACACCGGATCTGAATTCCTCGATCTGCGGCAGCAAAAGCATCGTGTACCGCCCGCCAGCGCAGAAGCCCGTCAGACCGAGCCGTTCAGGATCGGCTTTAGACACGGTTCCGAGATAGGTTATGGAGTCCCGGATCAGCTGCTCAACAACATCGTCACCCGGCCGCTGCTCGAAGGTCTGCCATTCGGGTTCGATCACAACGTACCCTTCGCCGGAGAAACGGTCTGCCAAATCCCGGTATCCCGGTTCGAGTCCGTTAAAGGAATGCATCAGGATAACCGCCGGAAAGCTCCCCTCCGCCCCGGGCGAGGCGAGGTAGGCGGGATACGACTGTCCGCCGCTTTCGATGGCAACCGTCGTTCCCTGTTGGACACCTCCATTGCCCCCGTCGCCGGTTTCCACGCAGCCGGCAAGCAGAACCACCGCCGAGAGCACGACACACAGCATGATTCGTTTCATACGCCCCCTCCAGTATGGGATGCATCCCATTCCATGCTCGATTCATATAAGCATTATGGCAGTCGACACCTCTCCCGGACATTCAGGTGCAGGGGCCGGAGTCAAGAGCCTCAAGAGCTCCGGCTGCCCGGCGCCGGATAAGCGGATCCGGGTCTTTACAGAGCTTTTCGAGCGCTTTTCCAGCCCCGGCCTCGATCAGCAGACCGGCCTCGCCCTTCCGCACCAAAATTGCGACCAGCTGTACGGCGGCATTCCGGACCTGATCCACCTCATCGGAAAGGCAGGCAACGATTGGTGCGGCACCCCCGGCATCGACGACGAGAGCCGGCGTCCATGCAGGGTCCCATGTGCTCATCAGGAGTGCCTCGACCGCGGTCAGGCGCAGGTCATCGTCAGGGTGCGAGAGGTACCCGACAAGGGAGGCGACCAGTCGGGCCCTGAACCCTTCATGAGGAGAATCTACCATGCTCTATCCCGAGGGTTAATGTAAACGAGAAGAGATAAGGGTTTCCGGGAGATCTTGACAACTGGGCATGTCGATCAACAGAGTTAGTACTACTACTTTGACCGAGAATAATGGGCAGCAAGGCCTTTTCTTCCACATCAGCCGATACGGTAAATGAGGTGCACGATGCCGTGGTCCATCGGTTCCGACCGGACGAACCGCAGGTTCACGGGAGATGCAACCGATTCGAAGAGTTTCTTCTGCCGGTTGCCCGCGAGAACGGGCAGCACCAGCAGGCTGAGCTCCCCGGCAAGCCGTTCTTCGATGAGGACGCCGTTCAGCCCGCCGCCGCTGTCCGTAACAACCGTCGCAACACCGAAGTCACGCCGGAGGCGTTCGAGCGCCGTGCGGAGATCCACCCGGCCGCTGCCGCACCGGATGGCAGGGTACGACCGTGCATCGAGGTAGTCGATGTAGGAGGCAGGAGTCGTATCCGACACCAGGACGATGACATCCTTCGTATGCTCGCTCCGCCTGAATACATGCAGAAGATCGTGCAGCCGTCCTCTGCTGTCGACAATCACCTGAAGCGGGCGCCGGTCGCCCGGGTCCGCCGGCGGCCGGTTGAAATCCCGTTCCTCCTCGGCAGGGACCGATTCCAGGAACATTTCGATGCCGTACAGGGCGGTATCGG
This sequence comes from Methanomicrobiales archaeon, assembly GCA_013415665.1. GTDB lineage: Archaea > Halobacteriota > Methanomicrobia > Methanomicrobiales > Methanomicrobiaceae > LKUD01. Next base: position 435 of record JAAEEQ010000021.1, on the reverse strand, counting down.
CACCGGCAAGCACCGCGTCCGGCCGGTACGCGAGCAGCGCCCCGTAATGCACGCCAAGGTCGATATCAAACCCGAGCACGGCGTTGTCGAGGCTGACGCTGTTGTGAATGATCACTCCGGGAAGCATACAAAAACATAGATACGGCTGCTCTTTAATCCGCTTCCTGCCGGGGCGAAACTGATGAACGCCGCAGCTTTTTCGGGGCCTCCCCAAACCGCCACGCCTTTCCTTTCCCGCAGCGTACCGGTACCGGACTGCCCCATGCCGACCGTTGCCATTGAAAAGGTCATCCCGGAGAACTTCGACGAATTCCTTCAGCTCATTGAAAATCTCGCAGAATATGAGGGTCTCGCTCCGCCCGACGAGGATGCACGAAAGCGGCTGAGAGCCGACGCCCTCTCGGACAGGCCGCCTTTCGAAGCCTACCTTGCCTG
>JAAEEQ010000118.1 GCA_013415665.1 Methanomicrobiales archaeon | reverse complement strand
AAGCTACCGTCTACAAACGCTCGGTTGAGGTGATGGTCCGTGAGATGGGGCGCTGCGCGGCACTCGGCATCCCGCACCTCATCACCCACCTCGGCAGCCACCTCGGCGAGGGCGTGGCGGCAGGACGGGAGCGGCTGTCGGACGGCATCGCCCGTGCCCTTGCCGCGGGCCCGGAGGGCGTTGTGATCCTGCTGGAAAACACCGCCGGCACGAAGAACAGCATGGGCGGTACCTTTCCCGAAATACGCGACGTCATGGACGCGATCGATGCTCCCGGCCGGATCGGGATATGCCTTGATACCTGCCATGCCTACGCCGCCGGTTACGACCTCGCCTCGCCGGAAGCCGTCGCCGCAACCCTCGACGCCTTCGAAACCGCCATCGGCTTTGCGCATCTTTTCTGCGTGCACTGCAACGACTGCAAGGGGCCGCTCGGCGGAGCGCTCGACCGCCACGAGCATATCGGGCTCGGCAGCATCGGCGATGCGGGATTCGCCGCCCTGCTGTCCCGCCCGGAAATACGGCGGCTCCCCCTCATCTGCGAAACGCCGGTCGATGCCCGGCGCAACGACGCAGAGAACATCCGGCACATCCGGTGGCTTGCAGGCCCGGAGCCGCCGCAGAAAAAAAGATGATTTCAGTCAGCGCCGAAGGCGCAGCCGTGCGCCGAGCGCGATTGCACCCGCCGCCGCGCAATACGCCGCAGGCGTGCCGGCAGACGCCGGCGTCGTTGCGGCAGCCGTTTCCTGCGCCGGAGCCGCTGCGGAAACGATATAGCCACGCACGACGCCTGATACCGACGAGCCCGAGCGCTCCCACCCGGCGGCGAGCACGGTCCCGTCGGGCATGGCGGCAAGGGCGTTGATCCGGCCGTCGGTGGCATTCAGCACGGTGAGCGGGCCCTCCCTGCCGTCCTCGCCGATCACCCGGAGCATCCCCGAGTTGCCCCATTTCCCGGCGAGAAGGTATCCGCCGCCCGCAAGCGGGGAGGCACCATAGAAAGCGAGCCCTTCGGTCTGCACGATCTCCCCGTTGCCTTCTTCATCGGCGGCCAGGTACCATGCGGAGCCTGCAAAGGAGGGGTAACTTTCGGTGCTTCCCGCAACCAGCCAGCCGCCCCCCCCGAGAGGGAGGAGGGAAAACGCCGCACGGCCCGCGTACTCCCGGCGCCAGAGCTCCGCACCGGAGGCATCGACGGCGAGCAGCCATGCATCGGTGGGGGTGTCGGCACGGGCGGTTGTGGCTCCCGCAAGCACGTACCCGCCGCCGGGAGCGGCGGCGAGAGCGTAGGGCACAAGCCCCGCAAACGTCAGCTCACGGATGAGGGTGCCGTCGGCATCGTACTCCCCGAGAAAGCCGCTGGAGTCCGCCCAGGACCAGCCGGCGACGGCGCACCCGCCGCCGGAGCGGGGCACGCATGCCGAGGCGTACTTGCCGGGAAGCGGCACGCCGAACCGGGCTGTGCCGTCCGCCGAGAGGTACTGCACCGACGCATTGCCGGCGGTTTCGGCTGCCGAGAACATGCCGGGCGATTCCGAAACGGTGCAGATGTACCCGTCGCCGGTGTCCGGGACACAGGCGGTCACGATATCGCCTTCGAACCGCTGCTGCCAGGTCACCGTGCCGTCCGGCGCGTACCGGACCAGCAGGGCGTTGTCCGCAGAACCCGGCCGGTACCCGAGCCCGCCGACATAAAAGCCGCCGTCCGGTGCCGGGGCGAGGGCGTAGAGGTCCGTGTACAATCCTTCCGCAAGCGTCACCGACAGCGTCTCCTGCGGGACCAGCGCATCCACCGCGGCGGCGGGCAGGGCGCACAGAAGGCATCCTGCCAGCAGGACGGCGGACACCGGCAGCAATCCGTTCGTAGTCATGGCATTACCGCCGTCGGGGTAGGAGGGCGGCCACGATAAACCAGTCGTTTCCGCCGGCATCAGTACCCCCTGAGGGTATCGAGCTCTTCGCGGATGATCGCCCGGATCATCCCGTAGTCGACGGCCTCTTTCCGGCGGGCGAGGAGCCGTTCCATGGTGCGGATGCCTTCGCTGACATTCGGCCCGTAGGCAAGGGCTATCGCCTCCGCATCCTCCTGTATGCGCAGCACGCGGGACATAGTTACAATATGTAACGCGCTCCGGTTTGAATGTTACGTTTTGTAACAATCCCTCCACAGCCCCGATTCCCCGCATTACTATAAAGTCTGCCCGCCAACAGGAATGCACGTGAAAGCGGTAATCGACGGCACCACCGTACGGCTCGGGCAGGACGGGGCATCGCTCTACGAGCAGGGCGGCTACGGCCGTCCGGACGGGGCCGGGCTCCGCCTCGCTTTCGAAGAGGCGCTGTACCTGCTGCTCAGGGGCAAAATCGAGGTCCCCGGGCATACGTTCGAGTCCCTGCTTGCCACATTTGCGGGCACTCCCGATTTTCTCCGCCGGTTTTTAGTGTACCGCGATATCAGGGAGCGCGGCTATGTCATCCAGCCGGGGCCGCAGGACTTCCGGGTGTTCCGGCGCGGTGAAAAACCGGGCAGGGGCAGGTCCCAGTACCTGGTGCGGGTGATCTCGGAGCGGGCCGTCATCGGGTTCGATCGTATGGCAGCTGATGGCGCAACCGCACTTCACATGCGCAAAACCTACGTGCTCGCCGTCGTCGACGACGAGAACGAACTGACCTACTACGAAGTGAAGATGCCTGACCTCCCTTCCGTCGAGAGCCCGCCCCTCCCCTCTTTTACAGGCGCGTACGCGGGGACCGCCGTGGTTGCAGCAGTCCCGGAGAGTGCCGGGAGCGAGGAGCGCGCATGGTTCGGGACGCCGCTCGATGCCGGGCGGCTCATGCTCTCGCCACTCGAGATCATCTACCTCCGTGCCCGCGGGAAGCTGGCCGTGGCGGGCGATCCGGAAGGGGAAGAAGTGTTTTTGGCCCGGGTTGCCGCCGCCGATGCCGAACTGGCAGAGAAACAGGCGGTGTACACCCATCTGCGGGATCTCGGGTACATGCCCCGTACGGCCTACAAGTTCGGCCACCACTTCCGGGTCTATACCGGGAAGAAAAAGCACTCCGAGATGCTGGTGCATGCCCTCCCGCCGCGTGCCGAAATGCCGATGAGCATCATTTCCCGCTCCGTCAGGCTCGCCCACAGCGTCCGAAAGAAGATGCTTTTTGCCTGCGTAAACGAAGACATGATCCGATACATAGAATTCGGACGCATCAAACTCTGATACACGACACCCGGGAATGCGACATGCACGAGGAAATCAATCCATGGTCATCGCAGGCAGCGCCTGACGCAGAGCGGATTTTTGCCGAGTTCGGCATCGAACCGCTCGGATCGCTCGCTGATCGTATCCGCGATCCCCCGCCGTTTTTCCGGCGCGGAATCATCGTCGGCCACCGTGATTACGCGCCCATCGCTGCCGCAATGGAGCAGCAGTCACCGTTTCACGTACTCACGGGATTCATGCCCTCCGGGCACCCGCACCTCGGCCACCTGATGGTCATGAAGGAAGTGGTCTGGCACGTGCAGCGGGGCGGCACCGGCTACGTGGCGGTGGCCGACCGCGAAGCGCATGCCGTCCGGCACATCCCGTGGGACAAATGCCGCGAATTCGGGAAAGAATACCTCCTGTGCCTGTATGCCCTCGGGTTTACGGGGACGGCCTATGCGCAGAGCACGAACGAAAAACTGAAAGATCTCGCGTTCGAGGCGGCCACCCGTGTGAACTTTTCCGATCTTTCGGCAATCTACGGCTTTTCGCAGGACACCGGCCTTGCCCATGCGATGAGCGTGATCACGCAGGTCGCCGACATCCTCTACCCGCAGCTCGACGCGGGGCCCGCCCCGACCATCGTGCCGGTGGGCGTGGACCAGGACCCCCATATCCGCCTGACCCGCGATGTCGCCCACAAGCTCAGGATGTTCACGGTCGAACAGCGCGAGGGGCTCGTCAGCGTCCGGTCCAAGGAAGCCCCGGCGGAGGCGCTGCAGGCGGTGGCGGACGCGTTCGCGGGATCACGGCAGTACGAGGGGCACGTGGACGTCCCCGGCGGGGATCTCGCGGCGGTTGCGGAAACGGTGCGGTCGATCGAGCGTGCACACGGCGGGTTCGGGTTTATCACGCCATCATCGACCTACCACCTCTTCATGCCCGGCCTGCAGGGCGGCAAAATGTCGTCGTCGGTGCCGGAAAGCTCCTTTTCATTTGCCGAGCCCGCGGACTCGGTGAAAAAGAAGGTAATGAACGCCCTGACCGGCGGGCGGATGACAAAGGAGGAGCAGCAGCGGCTCGGCGGCGAACCCGATCGCTGCCCGGTGTACCAGCTCAACCGCTTCCACGTGGCGGAGGATGACTGCGAGCTTGCGGAGATACGGGAGGCATGCCTCGCCGGCCGGCTGCTCTGCGGCACCTGCAAAAAACAGACCTATGCCCGCGTGAACACGTTCCTGTGCGATTTTAAGGAACGGATGGATGCCGTACGGCATCGTGTGGAGGATGTCTATGGACCTGACACTCAATGAGAAAAAACTGCTGCTGGCACTCT
>JAAEEQ010000020.1 GCA_013415665.1 Methanomicrobiales archaeon | reverse complement strand
CAGGAGGGGCGGGCGGCCGAACAGACGGTCGAGCGCGTCATGCAGTGCCATTGTGGCCCTCTCCCCTCTTCACGTAGCCGGGATAATAAACAGCCCTGATCACCGTCCACCTCTATTGATTAACACTACTCATTATCAATAATACCATATTATATATATAAGAATCGCCGACGTATACTCTGATACCATGACCGTCCCGCGCCCTGCAACGATGCCGACGGGCATCGCCTCCCTGGATCCCGTGCTCGACGGAGGCGTCCCGTCCGGTTCGGTGATCCTCCTGCTCGGGGAGATCGGAGCCGGAGCACCCGAATTCGCCTACAGCTCGGTCATATCGCTGTCGCTGAAAAAAGCACGGGCAGACCCCCCCGGCACGCCTGCAGGACTCTACTATATCACCCTGACCCGGACCGGCAGGTCGGTCCTCGAAGAGATGGAACTCTCGTTTCACCAGGACCTGCTCGCCGGGGTCGAGAGCCAGGTGACGTTCATGGATCTCTCGAACCTCTACTTCGAGTCGACCGTCGTCCCTTCGGAATGGTACGGCAACGGGGATCTCATCGAACGCCTGCAGCGCCGGAGCAGGGAGGACGAACCCCTTGCAGAGCTTGCCGGAAAGCTCTCCGGCATTCCTGCAGGGAGTGCCATCATCATCGATTCCCTCACGGAACTCGCAACCCAATCGCTCAACGAGCACCGGTGGGCAGAGCTCGTCGCATTCCTCCGCGGCCTGGGAAGAGTGGTCAAGCAGTGGAACTCCATGGTGTACCTGATCCTCACCGACGGCATCCTCGAGGAGCACCGGGTGGTCGAGATTGCGGACTGCTGTGACGCCGTCATGAACTTCCGCTGGGAGGAAACGAGCGCACAGCGGCGCCAGCGGATCATGTTCGTCCAGAAGTTCCGGGGCGTCATGCCCCATCTCGAAGAGCGGGACCTGGTCAAATTCGCCGTTCGGATTTCAGCCGAAGGGGGATTCGAGGTCGCAAACGTCCGGGTGGTGGTATGACCAGGACCCGCGTCCGGATGGGCATCGAAGGGCTTGACGAGATGCTCGGTGGCGGCCTCGTCCCGGGGAGCATCTGCGCCGTCATCGGCACCTACGGCACCGGGAAGAGCACGATTGCCCGCCAGTTTATCGAGGCGGGACTTCTTGCATCCGAAACATGCATCTTTATCAGCCTCGAAGAGCGGGAAGAACACATCAGGACCGGCATGCGGGCGATCGCAGAGACTGCAGCGCCAGAGCACCTCTTCGTCGTCCGGCTGGACCCCACCGATTTCAATATTGCTGCAAGCAGCCTGAAAAAAGACATTCCCGAACTGATTTCAAAGCTCGGGGCGTCACGGATCGTCATCGATCCCGTGTCGCTCTATGAAGGCCTGTACGACGATCCGGCGGAGCGGCGAAAAGAACTCTTCCGGTTCTTCGATATGATGCGGGATCTCGACTGCACCCTGCTGCTCACCAGTGAAAGCGCGGGCGGCGATGCCTACACCAGCAGGTACGGCCTTATCGAATACCTTGCCGATACGGTCATTTCGCTGCGGTATGTGCGCCCCGATGACCTTTCGGCCGTCCACCTGGCGGCGGAAGTGGTAAAAATGCGCTGGTCCGCCCACTCCCGCGAGATCAAGCCCTTCGAGATACGGGAGCGGGGGGTTGTCGTCCATGCGGACGCCCGCGTATTCTAGATGGTAATCCCGACGAGCTTGAGGATGACGAGCAGGACCGCCCCCGGCAGCCCGCCGAGCGCACACACGATCACGGTCGCCCACGTGATCGGGATCTCGCCGATTCCCAAAAGGTCAATCTGGTTGAGGATATAGAGGGTGACCAGGCCGACGATCGAGTTGATGATCAGCGTGCTCGCTTTCTTTAAGAAATAATAGATTGCCGCCGCCACCGCGATGGCAAGCACGATGGTCAGGATTGCTTCTATCATTCTATGTACCAATAACCTGCATGCTCTTGAATCTTACCGGCGGCAGGATCATGCTGCCGACGACGCGGCTTTCGCGCCCGAGCCCGTCGACGGCGCCGAACATGGAAAAAACGTTGCCGGCGAGCATCGCTTTTCTGATGGGCTCCGCATAGTCGCCGCCTTCCATCCAGAACGCGTTGGAGAGCTCGACGGAGAAATCGCCGGTAACCGGGTTTGCCGTGTGGGCGCCCACGAGATCGTGGGCATACACGGCACGCTCATCCGCGATGTCATGCCGGGGCCCCTCGATGAGAAGGTTGTGGATGCCGATCGACGGCGACCCGCCGGCACCGCCCCGGACAGCGGAGGCAGTGGTCTTTTCGCTGTAGCGGTATGCGGTGCGGAGATCATAGGCATAGGACGAAAGAACGCCCTCCTCGATGAAGGCAAGGCGCCGGGTGGGGACGCCTTCCGCATCGAAAAGCGTGCTGCCCATGCCACGGGCGAACGGGTCGTCGACGACCGAGATTGTCTCCCCGAGGACCTGCTCCCCGAGTTTTCCGGCAAGGAACGATCGTCCTGCATGGACATTCCTGCCGGAAAGCGCCGGTACGAGCACGTTGCCGAGGAGCTGCGCGACGGCAACCGGCGAGAGGATGACATCGTAGCTGCCGGTCGCAATATCGCCACCGCCCGCCGATCTGGCGGCAAAAAAGGCAGCCTGTTCGCCCACCCGGAACGGGTCGATGTCGAGGAACCGTGAGCGGTCGAACTCGTACCCCGTGGAGGTGCCGGCAATCGCCTCAAGCGAGACGCCGACGCCGGTCCGTTCACTGGTGTAGTGCACGCCGGCACTGTTCGCGATTGCGACCGACGACCGGGAAAGCCCTGCCGATCCGCCGATGACATCCACGGGCCAGGATGCCGCACCTGCAAGCAGGCCGCGGAGCATCTCCCGTGCGGGTTCGATCGCAACGGTGATATTGGGGTCGAAGACGGGGACCGATCCCGAAAGCGTCACGGGGCCCGGCAGACCGTGCCATTCCTGCGGTGTCGCGAGCGTGCCGCCGGCTATCGCCGCGTCGAGGCAGTCCTCCCACCGGGACGGGTCGTTCGTGCTGGAAGCGCCGATCCTCCCGTCCCGGATCGTCCTGATCCCGATGCCCCATGACCGGGCCGCGTGCGCTTCGCCAACGATCGATCGCTTCAGTTCCGCCGATACAGACTCGCCTTCGGTAAAAAACACCTCGACCTCATCGCAGAGATCCGCCCCCTTCGCGAGGATGCGGTCGATCACATCGTCACGGTCATGCCCCTTATGCACCGGAACCACCTACCACCGCTTCCTCGAGCAGCACGTGGGGCGCCCCGTCGCTGACCGGAACGCTCTGCCCGGCCTTGCCGCAGTACCCCTGGTGCATTTTCCGGTCGTTGCCGCAGAGCACGATGGCATGCAGGGTGGAGAGGATCTCTCCCGAGAGGGAGACATCCCGCACCATCGCACCGAGCTCGCCGTTCTCGACGATATAGCCGTACTCCGCGTTGAACTGAAAGACCCCCCGCCCGGGATCGACCTGCCCGCCGCGGGACCCTGCCAGCAGGATGCCGGTGCCGCACGCCTCCAGGAGTTCGTCGAACGAAGCATCGCCGTTTTCGATATAGGTGTTGCTCATCCTGACGACCGGAACGTCTCCCGGCACCGCCCGTGCATGCCCGGCAATCCCGTCCCCGACGGCGGCAAGGGTCTGCCGGTCATGCAGGTAGGAGGAAAGCACCCCGTTTCTGATGATTTCCGTCCGGGCGACCGCGACGCCTTCCGCATCCACCGGTTCGAAACCGAACTCCGGCAGCGTCGGATCGTCGACGATATTCAGGATTTCGTTGCCGATCCTTTCGCCGATCCTGCCCTTGATGATCGATGCGCCCTCTTTGACCAGATCGCCTTCGCTTGCATGGCCGATTGCCTCGTGCGCAAAGACGCCGGCGAGTTCCGGATCCAGGAGCGCACGCATCCGCCCGCCTTTCGCCGGGCGTGCGTCAAGCAGCGCCAGGGCACGTTCCGCGGCCGTCCGCCCCATATCCTGGCGGTGCCGGAGGTTGAGGCCGGAGAGGGTATGCTCGCTTTCCCGGCCCATCTGCATCAGCTCGCCCCGGCGTGCGACCGCGAGCACCGAAAAGCCGCTCCGGCACAGGGCATACTCGTACTCGTTGCCGCTGCTGTCCCGGAAATGCACCCTTCCTTCGTCCTCCGTATACCTGCCGCGGGTGCTGGCGATGCCCGGCAGCCGCGCCGCAGCCTCGATGCCGGCAAGCAGGCCGCATTTTTCCTCGAGGGAAACGTCCCGCGGATCCTCGGCAAGGGGCGGAACGGGAAGCATGCCGGAGGGCGCATCGGCCAGAACAACGTCCTCTTCCGTCACGCGGGCAAGCTGCAGTGCCCGGCCGATATAGTCCCTGATCTCTTTTTCGCTGCAGGAGGCGTAGTTTTCAATCGTCAGGACGCCCCATCCGTGTTCCCCGAGCACCCGCAGGAGCGCCCGGTTAAAAAAGCTGGTACCGGCGGATTCGACCACGCCGTTGTCGATATCCACGTGGGTGACGGCGCCCTCGACATGCCGGATATCCCAGTACCGCGGCTCGGCCATGGCCTCATGCTCCCGAGGGGCTGCCGAGCGTTGATTCAAATGCGGCAGGCGAAGCCTTTTCCGCTATTTTTCGCAGTTTTGCGAGGAAGCCCTCGCGATTCTCCGGGACCAGCGCGAGCTCGAGCACCTCTTCGATCGTCTCCACCGGCACCACCTCGACCATCGACTCGTACCGCTCCTCGATAAGGACGTCGTCCCGGTTGGCGTACGGGATGATGACCTTCTTGATCCCCGCTTTCGCCGCTGCCTCGATCTTGTAGGTCACCCCGCCGACCGGGAGCACGTTGCCGCGGACGGAGAGCGAGCCCGTCATCGCGATGTCCTGCCGCACCGGAATCCCCTCGACCGCGGAGATAACCGCCGTCGCAACGGAGATCGATGCGGAATCGCCCTCAACGCCGCCGTAGGTGCCGATGAACTGGATGTGCACGTCGAGGTTCTTGATGTCCTTGCCCGTGAACTTCTTGATGATGGCGGAAACGTTCTTGATGGATTCCTGCGCGATCTCCTTGAGCATGCCGGTTGCGATGACCGTTCCCGTCGCTCCCTGCGTGGGCGTCACCTCCGCCATGATCGGCAGCACCGATCCCGAATCGGTGCCCATGACCGCAAGGCCGTTGACCCGTCCGATGGCCGTGCCCTCGACCACCGTCAGGTCGTACTCGCGGCTGCGCCGGATATATTCGTCCGAGACCTGGTCCTCTATCGACCGGGCCATCTCCTTTGCAGCGAGGACGTGCTCGACGGTGGTGACGTCGGCGCCCTGCTGCCGCGCCATGTCGCCGGCAACCCGGATCAGACCGCCCATGTCACGGAGTTTTAACGTGAGGTGGCCTTTCCGGTTGCTGCGCCGCCGGCCCTCCCGGATGATCTCCTCGATGGCGCTGCGGTCGAAGTGCGGGATTTTTCCGTCGTTCTTGACCTCCTGCGCGATGAACCGGACGAACTTCTTCCGGTTCTCGGGCGTGTCCTCCATGGTCTCCTTCATGTAGACCTCGTACCCGTACCCGCGGATACGGGAGCGGAGTGCCGGGTGCATCCCCTGCATGGCATCCATGTTGCCGGCGGCAATCATGACGAACCGGCAGGGCACCGGTTCGGTGCGGACCATCGCGCCGCTCGACCGCTCGCTCTGGCCGGTGATGGGAAACTCCCCTTCCTGCAGCGCCGTCAGCAGGTTCTGCTGGGAGTGGGGCGTTAAGGTATTGATCTCGTCGATGAAGAGCACGCCCTTATGCGCCTTGTGAATCGCCCCGGCTTCGACCCGGTCGTGGGAGGGCGTCTCAAGGCCGCCGCTCTGGAACGGGTCGTGCCGGACATCGCCGAGGAGTGCGCCCGCATGGGAGCCCGTCCCGTCAATGAAGGGGGCGGTCGCCCTCCCGTCGTTGGAGATGAGCAGTTTCGGGATCATCGCTTCTTCCCGCGGCGTCGCGTATTTGAGCGCCATGAAGACGAACGCCGCGGCGATGATGCCCATGAGCCACTGCATGGTGATGAACGCGTACCCGACGATGCCGATGATGAGCAGCATGATGAGGGTATTTCTCATCTGCATCCTTTTGCGGGCCTCGGTCTTATGGGCGGCGACGATCTCCTTGCCCCGCCCGGACTTCACGGTGCGGACAATGGGGGTGTTGGAGTCCTCGGAATTGGGGTAAATGAGGATGTCCTGCATCTCCTCCTTGGGGAGGAGTTCCGCCATCGCTTTGGCAAGCATCGATTTGCCGGTGCCCGGCGTTCCTATCATCATGACGTGCCGCCGCTGCACTGCCGCCTTTTTGATGACTTCGACCGCATGCTCCTGCCCGATCACCTGATCGATAAGGGTCGGCGGAATATCGATATCCGATGACGTGTCGAATTCGACGCCCTCAAGCAGGGGCTCATCGAAATCGGGCTCGTCTTCGTTTTTATATCCGGTATTGTTCACCATATTGTCTGAATCTTCCATGTGGGATGTTCCTTACGCGAACCGGTAGTACTTTAATAAATCATTCGTGATAGTTTAAGTACTTTCCAGAAAAGGTAATGGGAATGAAGGTCATTTGCACTGAAAAATCCCAGATTCTCGGAACGCGCCTCGCTGCGAGTCTGGGAGTGGATATTGCCGATACACGCTTCGCCCGGTTTCCCGACGGCGAGCTCTACCTGCGGGCGGGCAGTCTCGACGACGCCATGGTCTGTGTCGGGAGCGTTGTCGACAGCGATTCGCTCGTCGAACTGCTCCTGCTGCTGGATGCCTGCGCCGGTGCCGACACGACGCTCGTGATCCCGTACATGGGGTATGCCCGGCAGGACAAGCAGTTCAATCCGGGCGAGCCGGTCTCGGCGAGGGCGGTTGCCCGGGCGCTGTCCCGCGGCGCCGACCGGGTGATCACCGTCAACATCCACGAGGATACCGTCCTTGCCCACTTCGATGCGCCGGCAGCGTCCGTCTCCCTCGCCCCCGATATCGGGGCGCTTATCGGGACGATGGGCTGTGCCGATCCCCTGATACTCGCACCCGACGGGGGCGCTTCGGCATTCGCCCATGCCATCGCAAACGTCGGGGGATGGGACTGCGACGAGCTGAAAAAGACACGCCTCTCCGGCGATCAGGTCCGTATCGAGCCGAAGAGCATCGATGTGGCCGGCCGCGAAGCGATCATCGTCGATGACATCATCTCGACCGGCGGCACGCTTGCCACCGCAACCGGCATGCTCTACGAACAGGGCGCCGCCGCGGTTCATGCCGCTTGCGTCCACGGCGTTCTGGCGTCGGGCGCCTACGCACGGCTCTGCCATGCCGGTGTCCGCTCGATCACCGCAAGCGATACGATCGAGTCGGCATGCAGCCGCTACTCCGCGGCAGACCGGATTGCCGCAGCATTGCGACCGATCCCATGATCAGAATCGATGGGTCCTACCTCGAAGGCGGCGGCCAGATCGTGCGGGGAGCCGTGGCGTTTGCCGCACTGACCGGAGAGCCCGTCACCATATCCGATATCCGGAAAAAACGTTCGAATCCCGGCCTTGCCGCGCAGCACTGCGCCGCCGTCCGGGCCGTGGCGGCGGTCTGCGATGCCGCCTGCACCGGGCTGTTCCCCGGCAGCACCGAGCTTGTGTTTTCTCCCGAACGGTGCACCGGACGCGATATCGCCATCGATGTCGGCACGGCGGGCAGCATCCCGCTGGTATTGCAGGCATGGCTGCCGGTGGCGCTGGCGGAAGGGGGGAGCATAACGGTCAGCGGCGGAACGGAGGTGCTCCACAGCCCGACGATCGATTATTTCGATGCGGTGTACGCAGAGGCGCTCAGGAGGCACGGCGCCGACATCCGGGTCACGATCGGGCAGCGGGGGTATTATCCACGCGGCGGGGGGCAGGTGACAGCAACGGTGGCGCCGGCACGCCTCCGCCCGATCGCCGCCGATGATGCCGCACCCGGCGAAGCGCTGCGCATCTTTTCGTGTTCGTCAAACCTTCCCCCGCATGTCACGGAACGGCAGGCCGAGGCCGCGGAACGGTCTCTTGCCGGCGCTTTTCCCTTCGTTCCGACCAGCACTCTTGACTGCCGGAGCGGGCCGTCCACCGGCAGTTCCTGCACCGTTGCCTGCGGCCTGAAAGGCGGCATCGCCCTCGGTCGGCGCGGGTACCCGGCGGAAGAGGTCGGGCGGGAGGCTGCCGGGGAATTCCTGGCGGCGTACAACGGCCCGGGAGCATGCGATGTGCACCTTGCCGACCAGCTGATCATCATTCTCGCCGTTGCAGGCGGGCGGATCACCACCGCCGCACCGTCCGACCACACCCGGACGATGTGCTGGCTTGCCGCCGCATTCGGGTCCGAGGTCGCCGTGCGGGAGCAGGGCGGCGGCGCCTGGGAGATTGCCGCATGATGCTTGTCCTCGACGCTTCGGCCTTTTTCATCGATATCCCGTTTGACGGACCCCTCGCTACAACGCCCGCCGTCGTTGACGAACTGAAGGACCACACCGCACGGTGCCGGTTTGCGACGCTGCAGGCTGCGGGGCTGCAGGTCCGCGACCCCTCGCCCGCGTCCATCGCCCGCGTGCAGGCCGCTGCCGTCGCGAGCGGCGATGCACCGGTGCTCTCCGGAACGGACACCGGCATCCTTGCGCTCGCCCTCGACCTCGCCGCAACGGTCTGCACGGACGACTTTGCCGTCCAGAATGTCGCCCACCGCCTGCAGGTCCCCGTCCGGCCGATCCTGCAGCGGCAGGCAAAAGCCCGGCAGTGGCGGTACCGCTGTGCCGGATGCGGCCGCTATTACAAAAAAGAGGGTACCTGCGTCGTATGCGGAGCGCAGGTGAAAAGAAAACTTAAATAGATAACGGCTGACCTGTCATTCATGTCCTCCCTCGAAGAGCTGATCGCAAAAGCCAAAACGCTGCAGGCGAGCGGTCACAGCCCGAGCCAGATTGCGGATGAACTTTCTCTTTCAATGGAAACCATCACCTGGCTGCTGACCCAGAAGAAGGGTGCCGAGGCACCGAAGGATGTGCATATCGACTGGTCCGCGGTCAGTTCCCATGCCGACATGCTCAGTGACATCTGCGGCATGATGTTCCGGCGGTGGTTCAACGAATGCGAAGCGCACCGGTGGGGGAGCGGGGAGCCCGAACTGCCGACCGTCGTCGTCGGGGTGGCGCAGTCCGGCATCCCCCTCGCCACGCTGATCGCCGCCCAGCAGGACCTGAAATTCACGATGTACTACCCGAAGAAGCATGCACCCGGCGACAAGCCCGTCGGATCGATGAGCGACAATTTTGCGACCATCACGGGGGAACGGTGCCTGATCGTCGATGACGTGATCACGAGCGGCAACACCATGCGGGAACTCGTGGACTTTCTCCGCACCCACGGTGCGCATCCGGTGGGCATATCGGTCATCTTCGACAAACGGGCGCTGCGGGAGATCGACGACGTCCCCGTCTGCTCCCTTTTTAAGGTGTCACGGATCGACTGACCGGTCCGGCGGCATCCCCCGTTTCGTCGCCGGACGAGGCGGCATGCAGGCGGAACCCCCCGGGGGCAACGAGAATCTCGAACCGTGCCCCCTGCCCTTCCGTGCCGGTCTCGGCAATGGTGATGCCCGTGATACCCAGGATCTCGCGGGACAGGAACAGCCCGAGGCCCGTGTTGCGCCCCACGCCCTTTTCAAAAATGGTTTCCTTTTCGTCGTCGGGCACGCCGATGCCGTTGTCCTCGAGGGTGATGACGGCACGGTCGCCCCGCTCCTCCCACCGGACATAGATGCCCGTGACATGTTCGCCATGGCGCACGGCATTGTCCAGGATGTTGTAAAAGACCTTTTCAAGCAGGGGATCGGCCAGTATCTCGAGCGTTCCGGTCTCGACGACGAGGCGGACGTTCATCATCGGGACCGAGAGGGCCGACTGGCGCACAACGGCGCCGACATTCTGCCAGACGGGTGTCGTCATCCCCAGGTTCTGGTAATCGCGGGTGAAGGTGATCTGGCGCTGGATGGTGTCGGCAAGCGACCATATCCGCTGGAAATACATCCTGAGCTGCTCGTCCGCGGGCAGGATTTCGTCGATGAGGTAGAGGTACCCGAACATTCCCGTCAGTTTGTTGAGGATGTCGTGCCGGGTGATCTCCGCAAGAAGGTTGAGTTTTTTGTTCGCCTCCTGAAGGGCCGTCCGGGCATCATGCGTCTCGGTGATGTCGATGAGGATGCCCGCCATCCGGTAGGGCTCCCCGTCACGGTTCCGGTACCGTGCCCTCCCGAGGCTCAGCATCCACTTCCACCGCCCGTCACTCGTACGTACCCGAAACTCGGCAGCAAAGAACGGCGTCGTCCCGTCAAGGTGATCCCGGGTGGCGTCCTGCACCCGCTGCCGATCGTCAGGGTGGATGATGCGCTCCCAGGCGTCCTCGGCAAGGATGAATGCATCGGGGCTGTATCCAAGCCGTTCGAGCCAGCGGCGGTTGAAGATCTGCTCGCCGGTCTTCAGGTTCAGGTCCCATATGCCGATGCCCGCACCCTCTATCGCGAGGTTTAAGCGCTCCTCGTTCTCCCGCAGCGCATCCTCAGCCCGTTTACGGGCCGTAATGTCCCGGATGACGCCCTCGACGGCGATAAGGCGCCCTCTGCCCCCATAGACCGGGACATCGAGTTCCTCCGTCCAGATCACCCTGCCGTCCTTCCTGATCCTCCGGAGCTGAACCGGGGTTGTTTTCGGGATATCACCGCGAAAAAGCGCTTTGAAGGCTTTTTTGTCGTCGGGGTGGACGACGTTCAGGCCGAGCGTCGCATCGGCATAGAACTCGTCGGGGGTATAGCCGGTGATGGCGGTGACCGCCGGACTCATGTAGGAGAAGCGGCGTTGCGGATGCACCTCGTACCGGAAGATGATGTCCTGGACGTTGTTCGCCAGGCGCTGCAGGCGCTCGCGGCTCTCCCGGACAGCCTCCTCCGCCTCCCTGCGCTTGGTGATGTCGAAGATCGTCCCCTGGATCGACACCGGCACTCCCAGATGATCCGCCACGTTCTGCATCTGTTCATGCACCCACCGCACCGTGCCGTCGAAGCGCCGGATCCGGTATTCAAGCTCGAGGGCATATGACGGGCGGGCCCGGACCTTTTCGTTGGCGTCCCTGACCCTCTCCCGGTCATCCCGGTGGACGAGGTCCCTCCATACCACTTTGCCCTGCAGAAGCATCTCGGGAGGGTAGCCGGTGATCCTCTCCACGGCGCCCTGAAGGAAGACCGGCGTGCCGTCCATCCGCAGTTCGAACGCGATACCCTTGAAATTGTCGAAGAAGGAACGGTAACGCTCTTCGCTCTTCTGCAGTGCCGCCTGTGCGGTATGCCGCCCCACTGCCTGCCGCAGGATATGGTAGAGGTGGGCGAACCGGATCGCAGGATCGCCCTCCGTCGAGATCGTAAAATCCGCACCCGCATTCAGGGCGGCGAGGGCAGCGGGTTCATCCCCGCGATGGGTCTGGAGGATAATGGCCGCCGAGGGGTGCAGCGGACGGACATCGCGAAGAAACGGAATAAGGTCCCCGGCACAGACCGCCGTGTCGAGGACGATGGCATCATACATGGCGGTCTGGACCCGTTCTCGTGCCTCGAAGGGAGATGCCACGGTGTCGACACGGATTGCCCCGCTTTTTTCGAGAAAGAGGACGAGGAGTTCTGCCGCACCACGGTCAGCGTCCACGAGCAGCACGCGAATCATGCAACTACCTTCGAACCAAACGATGGTTGCGCCCCTATTAAAAGATATTCACCCCCTTACCGGAGGCAGGGATCCGGGGGAGGGGGAGAAGGCGTTTCCGTCCTGCGCTACCGGACATTCTGTACGGCTCCGCTCCCGCGTCGGGAACCGGGAGGCACCGCCCGGTGCGCCTGCCATCGTTCGTTTTTGCGGTCCGCGGAAAAGGGATAACAAAGAACTTATATAGAAGTTTAAATCCACCTGTAAGAGAGAACGGAGGATTCCCTATGGTTGGAACGCAACCCATCATCATTTTACGCGATAACGTTGAGCGCACCCGCGGGCAGGAAGCCCAGCGCTCTAATATCATGGCAGCAAAGGCCATTGCAAGCGCGGTCAGAACAACGCTCGGCCCCCGGGGGATGGATAAGATGCTCGTCGCTCCCTCCGGCGATATCGTCATTACGAACGATGGGGCGACGATTCTCCACGAGATCAAGGTCACCCACCCGGGTGCGAAGATGATCGTGGAGGTCGCCGAGACCCAGGACGACGAAGTCGGCGACGGCACCACCACCGCCTGCATTCTCGTCGGTGCGCTGATGGAAGAGGCCGAGCGCATGCTCGACCAGGATATCCATCCGACCGTCATTGCCAACGGCTACCGCCTCGGTATGCGCAAGGCGCTTGAAATCCTCGACAGCCAGGCAATCATTGCAAAGGACGGCAACCGCGATCTGCTGGTGAAGGTCGCACAGACCGCCGTCACCGGCAAGTCCATCGAAGGCGTGCGCGACAAGATTGCCGACATTGTCGTCGATGCGGTCACCACGATTGCCGAAAAGAAAGCGGACGGCACCTACATCGTCGACGAGGACGATATCATAATCAAGACGATGATCGGCGACCATATCGACGATGCCGAACTCGTTCCCGGATTTATCATCGACAAGACCCGCGTCGAAGAAGCGATGCCGAAGAAGGTAAAGGAAGCACGGATTGCCCTCCTTGCCCACCCCCTCGAAATCACCAAGACGCAGGTGAAATCCAAGATCAAGATCACCTCTTCGGACCAGATGAAGGCGTTCTCCGAGCAGGAACAGAAGACGCTCCATGCGCTTGCCGATGCAGTTGCGGCAGCCGGCGCAAATGCGGTCTTCTGCCAGAAGGGCATCGCCGACCCGGTGCAGTTCTACCTGACCAAACTGGGCATCTTCGCCATCCAGGACGTTCCCGAAGCCGACATGAAGGCGCTCGCAAAGGCGGTGGGCGGCACGATCGTCAACAAGGTCGAGGATCTTTCCGATGACGTCATCGGCTCCGCCAGTGCCATCGAAGAGATGAAGGATATCAAGATCACGAAGGTCTCCGGCTGCGAGAACCCCAAGACCGTCTCGATTCTTCTTAAAGGCGGCAGCCAGGTCATCGTCGATGAGCTCGAGCGTGCCGTCTACGATGCGAAGAGGGTCGTGCAGGACGCCCTCGAGGACGGCAAGTTCATCGTCGGCGGCGCTGCCATCGACACCGAACTCCTCCTCAAGATCCGCGAGTACGCAGCGAGCGTGGGCGGCAGGACCCAGCTCGCCATCGAGGCGTTCGCCAACATCTTCGAGGCAATCCCCCGCACCCTTGCCGAGAACTCCGGGCTTGACCCGATCGACATCATGGTCGACCTGAAGGCCGCCCATTCCGAAGGCAAAAAATACGCCGGTCTCGACGTATTCACCGGCAAAATCGTCGACATGTACGAGGCGGGCGTCATCGAGCCCGTCCGTGTCAAGCGCCAGGCCGTCCAGAGCGCATCCGAGGCGGCATGCATGCTCATCCGCGTCGATGACATGATGATCACCCAGTCCCACAGGCCCGGCCAGTAACCAATCCATATCTTTTTTCCCCGGCCCTGCTGCCGCGGTATTTCAAACGGACAGGCACTCCGGGACAACGCCCTGCCGTGGCTCCGGCATGCACTGGTTGCACGGGCAGCCGCAAAACAGGGATACGGCACCGCTACCCGCGGGAACAGGTGAGGATGATATCGACTGCATCCTCTTCGATCGGCTTGTCCTCCGGAAGGCTTGTGCCACGGAAAAAGATGAGAACCGTGTCGGGGACGATGCCGTGGGCGAGGAGGGCCCGCTCGTACGTGTCGCCGGGCTCGATTTGCCATTCGATGACTCCGCCGTCGGGAACGATCGTCATGCGGCAGACGGGACCGTCCGGTCCCTGCTTCTGTGGCGGTTTCGTGCTCCCGCATCCGCAGCGGTGGGTGACGGTATGGTGCATCGCGCCTTTCCTCCGGTACCGGATCTCCCCGTACCTGGTTTCCCGTTGGCATCCGCAGCCCATGAGCCTGCCGGAATTCGCCGGGCATATCCCTTTATTTTGTGAACCGGATATCAACATATGCACCGGGCGGGTTCCCTCCGGGTCATGCTCCCGGACATGGGAACAATCCTGCTCTTTCTCGGCATGGTATCGGCCGCACCCCTCGTCGTCGCCCTCTGGTACCGGGAGATCTCCGTTTTGCCGGCGATGGCGACGGCGCCTGCCCTCTTCCTCGCCCTCGGCCTGTATTGTGCGAGGATGCCCCGGGAAGACCGGGAATCGCCGCTGAGCGCGGCTATCGGAGCCGTAGCCCTGATATGGCTTGTCGCCGCCTTTATCGGGGCGATCCCCTTTACGATCG
Source organism: Methanomicrobiales archaeon (assembly GCA_013415665.1). Lineage (GTDB taxonomy): Archaea > Halobacteriota > Methanomicrobia > Methanomicrobiales > Methanomicrobiaceae > LKUD01. The sequence goes on along the minus strand of JAAEEQ010000020.1, from coordinate 1,510 downwards.
CGCTCGGCATGCCGTTTACCGACAGCGTCTTCGAGGCGATGTCCGGATGGACCTCCACGGGGCTGACGCTCGTGCCGTCGGTCGATGCCGCCCCTCACGCCATCCTCTTCTGGCGGACCCTGATGCAATGGGTGGGGGGCCTTGGCATCGTCGCGTTCACCATCGCACTGTCGCAGCGCTCCGGCCTTGTCCAGCGGGGCCTGTACCGGTCGGAAGGGCGCTCCGAGGCGTTCATGCCGGGCGTGACGGGGACCGCCGCCTCGATGTGGAAGATCTATATCGCCATCACGGCCCTCGGGACGGCGCTGATCCTCTGCTCCGGCATTCCCGTCTGGGATGCGCTGAATATCGCGATGGCGTCGATCGCGACGGGCGGCTTTTCGGTCCACAGCGAGGGAATTTTATACTACCACAATCCGCTGCTTGAGATGCTGGTCATCCCGGTCATGATCGCCGGCGCCCTTCCCTTCAAACTCTTCTACCTGCTCTATGCCAGAAAAGAGGCGGCGTTCCTTCGCGACCCGCAGGCCCGGCTGCTCTTCGGCCTGATCGCCGTCGGTTTTTTTGTCGTCGCCTGGGACCTCGTCTTCCGCGAGCATCTCCTGACCGGCGAGGCCCTCCGGCAGAGCATCTTCATGGTCACGAGCGCCATTACCTGCACCGGGTTTCAGAACGGCAACCCCTTCGAGTGGACAGGGGCGACGGTGCTCTTCTTCTCCGCCCTGATGCTCGTCGGGGGTGCTACCGGCAGCACGGCGGGGGGCATCAAGCTCAACCGCCTCCTTTTGGGGCTGGAGAGCCTGTCGTGGTGGTTCCACCGCCTCTTCGTCAGCGGCAAGGTCGTTGTTCCGTTCCGACACGACGGCAAGGTCATTCCGAAAAACATCGCCGAGATCGAGGTCTCGAAGAACATGCTCATCATCATCCTCTTCATCCTCACCGTCTTTTTCGCAAGCCTCGCCGTCATGCACCTCGAGGGCGTCACCCGGTTCGAGTCGAGCGACGTCATCTTCGAGGTCGCCTCAGCGATGTGCAACGTCGGCATCAGCACCGGCTACGTCAATCCCGGCCTGTCCCTGCCCTCGAAGTGGCTTTTTATCTTCGTGATGTGGTTCGGCCGGCTCGAGATCGTGCCCGTCATCGTGCTCATCATGGAGGCCGCGAAGGGGTTCCGGTGAGGGAGAACAGGCCGCATTACCAGGCCTGCCGCCGGGCCCGGACGGAACGATGCGACGGACAAGAGAAGGGCATGCCGGGCCTGTCGCAACCATTAAACCCTGTGCGCTGCAATAGATATATCCACATTTCTTATCTGCCGAGATAGTCTAGCTCGGGAAGGCGGGGGCCTCGAAAGCCTCTGGTGCTCGGCACCACGGGAGTTCAAATCTCCCTCTCGGCGTTTTGAAAACACGTTCAATTCTCTTACAAAAACCTTTTTAACCTCTATTCTGACCCTGTAACCATGGGAAGCTTAGCCGCACCATACAGAAACGATCGTGGATTTCACCAT
>JAAEEQ010000117.1 GCA_013415665.1 Methanomicrobiales archaeon | reverse complement strand
TGACGAATCAATCTTGAGTTGGGTGTCGGTTTTGCGATATTCCATCGTGTTGATCTTCGCGTTGAAATCAACCGTCGCCTCATCGATACGGATGAACGGTATCGGCAGCATCGTGAGAATCGGCACTTCCAGTTTCATCTCCTGTATCTGTGCTGCTGTCCCCGTCCCACCTGCCTCTGTCGGCGGCTGATACGGCATGACTTCTTTGGGATATTTGAACGTCACATAGATGGGATCACCGGTGTCCGATTCCTCGAAGGCATCCGAGTTCCCCGCTTTGAATCCGACCGACTTGATAAAATTGACGGTGCTGATCGCAGCCTGCGCCTGTGCATTTACCACTGCAACAAGCGGCCCTCCTATCATCGATTCAAAATCGATGCTTGATAATTCCTGTCCTGGATTTATCATTTTTTTCCCTCCGGACAGAGAGGGGGTGCGCCACGATTCTATTTAATAATAATTATAAAATTTTAATAATTTTTAACTGCCCTTCCGACATGACGGTTCAGTTCATGCAGGACAGGAGTCCCATATATCTATAGCTGTCCCCGCAGGTTCTCGCAGGAGACGATGCAGAGGCATATGTTTTGAGACCCCGAAAGCATGATACGGTTTATCAACGGTCGTGGCCCCTTTACCAGTCCCGGTCCTTGCGCAGCTGCCGTGCGGCAAGGGCTATGCCTTTATAGCGCTTCTTTTCAATCCCTTTCAGCCCGATATCCGCTTTTTCCGCCTGGAATGCGAGCTCACGGGAGAGCCGCAGGTAACTTTCGAGCCGCTTCGCATCGAGGCGTCCTTCACTGACCGCATCCCTGACAGCACAGCCGGGCTCGTGCTCGTGGCGGCAGTCGGCATAGCGGCAGCCTGCAGCGAGCCTGTGAATATCGGCGAATGTTTCTGCAATACCGTCGATTGCATTACCGAGCTGGATTTCCCGCAGCCCTGGGTTGTCGATGACCATCGCCCCATTGGGGAGCAGAAAGAGCTGGCGGACTGTGGTGGTGTGCCGCCCGCGATCGTCATCCTCCCTGATGCCCTTCGTTTCCTGCACGGGGGTTTCCATGAGGGCGTTGATGAGCGTGGATTTGCCGACGCCGGAGGACCCGACGATGGCAACCGTTTCTGCCGGCTGCAGGAACCGCCCGAGTGCGGCAAGCCCCTCCCCCCGGAGAGCGCTGAGAGAAACGACCGGCGTTTCGCCCGCTATCGCTGCGACCTGGGCTGTGAGTGCTGCCGGATCGGCTGCCAGATCGCTCTTGTTGACCAGAATGACCGGGCGGGCGCCGGCGGCGTGGACGATGGCAAGGTAGCGCTCGATCCGGCGCAGGTTGAAATCGCCCCCGGCAGCGGTCATAATAAAAACGGTGTCGATGTTTGCAGCAATGACCTGTTCCTCGCCCCCCTCCCCGGGTGCACCCCGGAAAAACCGGGAACGGCGTGGCAGGATGTCGACGATCAGGCACGAACCGCTTTCCGGCCGGTCAAGAAGGACGACATAATCGCCGACCGCGGGGATTCTTCCAAGACGCCGCAGGGCGCCGGACAGCCCCACCCGGAGCGAGCCGCCGGCACCCAGCACGTCAAATGCCGTCCTGTGCCGTGAAATCACCCGCCCGGCCCTGTAGGGGCCGGCATACCGGGAAAAAGCAGCTTCCTGCTCCTCATTCCAGCCGAGTGTTCTCAGTAGTGCGGTATCGGGCTTTCCGGACGTCTTCGTGTTCTCGCTCATGGGAAAATCAACCGGTATAAAACATGCTTTCCGGCATGACAAATGCTTTTTCGTCGGAATACGCCGGGTACGGCATGCACCGTAAATACAGGGGCACCGTGCCTTTACTATCACCGGCGCACCACGGTATACTGCCATGACACGGGACCAGGTACTCGACGAACTCATGGCCATGGCGCTGGATCTCGGGGCAAGCGTTGCAGGATACCTTCCCGCGGAACTGCTGCGCACCTGCCCTTCAGCCATGGCAACGGGAAAACAGAGTGAGAACGATTTTTCGGGCACGATCATCATCCTGGGGCTCTTCCACGATCCCGCCCGGCCCGAGATGGACTGGTGGGAGGAAGGGCGCAGCACCCCGGGCGACCGCATGCTTGGGGGGATCGCCCGCACGCTCGCAGAATGGCTGGTGGAGTACCAGGATATCGCCGCATATGTCATTCCCTACCAGATTGAGGACGGCGGGATCTTTCTCAAGGATGCCGCGGTGCTTGCGGGGATCGGATGCATGGGCAGAAACAACCTTGTTCTCGTGCCGGGATACGGGCCAAGGGTCAGGTTCCGGGCGCTCTGGGCGGATCTGCCGACGGATGCGCCCGGGGCTGTCGCGCCGCCGTCACCCTGCAGGGACTGCAATCAACCCTGCGAGAATCAATGCCCCTATCACGCGTTCGAGGGCGGGCGTTATTCCCGCGAACGCTGCCTGCAGCGGATGGACGCGGACCGGGCGGCATCCGGTGAAAAAAAGCGGCCCGTCGAACACTGCCGGATCTGTGAACTGTGCTGTCCCGAGGGCAGGCGCGTTAGCCGAACATCGTAAGGACCGGGCGGGGAAACGGATCATGCAGCGCGGAAGGAGGGGAGGGGAGCGGTCTGCAGGATGGCGAGCTGCCCGACATGCATAGTCGGACGTTACATACAAATATGAATAGTATGAAAAATATGATCCATGTTTTGCCACGATGACAAGGGAAAACACATTTTCGGAACCGTCAGAGTCGGGGAACGGGGACAGATTGTCATCCCCAAGCAGGCGCGCGAGATCTTCGACATCAACCCCGGCGATACGCTGATGGTCTTCGGCGATGAAAGCCGGGGAATCGCAATCATCAAAGCCGATAAATTTCACGCTTTTGCGGTAAAAATGCTCAAAATTTTTGAGGATGAGCCCGAGCCCGCTCCCGAGGACTGACATCCGCCGATACTTCCGCACGCGGGACCGAAAAACACCATACGCACCAGGAGCAGAAAATGAACACTATCACACGACTACAGGGAGCCCTATGACCGCAATACAGGTTCATGCAATCTCTAAAACGTTCGGGACGAATACCGCAGTCGACAAGGTCTCCTTTGCCATCCAGGAGGGAGAAATATTCGGCCTTCTCGGCCCGAACGGAGCGGGAAAGACCACTATCATCTCCATGCTCTCCACCATGATCCGGCCCACCTCAGGATCCGCAACGGTCAACGGGCACAGTATTGAAAACGACGAGGACGGCGTGAGAAAATCCATCGGCATCGTGTTCCAGGACCAACCGGGTACCTCCCGGCATCCGCCGCGAACGGATTGAAACGCTCCTCTCCCTCGTTGGCCTGGTTGACCGGCAGCAGGATCTCGTCAAGACCTACTCGGGCGGCATGCGGCGTCGCCTCGAGATCGCCCGGGGCCTTCTTCACGAGCCGAAGGTGCTCTTCCTCGACGAACCGACGCTCGGGCTTGATCCCCAGACCCGCAACCACCTCTGGCAGTATATCGAGCGCCTGAACCGGGAGAAGGGCATTACAATCATCCTCACGACCCACTACATGGAGGAGGCGGACCGGCTCTGCGGCCGGATCGCGATCATTGATAAGGGAACCATTATCGCCATGGACACACCCGCAGAGCTGAAAAATGCGATTGGCGGGGATGTTGTATCCATCTGCTCCCCTCGCCCGGGTGACGTTGCCGGGGCCCTTTCGGTCCCCTGGATAACCGCCATCGAGGAATACGACGGGACGGTCTCCGTTTCGCTTGCGAATGCCGAACTGCACCTTGCAGAGATGGTGGAGCGGCTCAACCGCCATGAAGTCCCCATCGAATCCATTTCGGTCCATAAACCGACCCTCGAGGACGTCTTCCTGCATTACACCGGAAAATCGATCCGCGACGAGCACGCATCGGGCAAAGAGATGATGCGGATGTTTCACCAGAAGGCGAGGCGCTGACCATGGACATCGTCTATGCCATCTGGCTCCGGAACGTCACGCGGTACGTGCGCTCGAAGAGCAGAATTCTCGGCAGCCTGGGCATGCCGCTCTTTTTCATGCTCGTGCTGGGCTTCGGGCTCAATTCGGTCGTGCAGATCCCCGATACGGGGGAGGGGTATTTCGGGTTCATCATCCCCGGCATCATCGCGATGAGCGTGCTGTTCACCTCGGTGTTTTCCGGGATCCAGATCATCTGGGACAAGCAGTTCGGGTTTTTGAAAGAGACGCTGGTCGCCCCCGTGTCCCGCCTGGAAATCATGCTCGGCCAGACCTTCGGCGGTGCATCGACGGCATTCATCCAGGGGGTCATCATTCTCGTGCTGTCGCTGGTTCTCGGGATGAACGTCGCAGGGATGACCGGGTTCGCGGTTGCGTTCGGGTTCATGGTGCTCATCGGCATCCTGTTTACTGCGTTCGGCATTGCCATCGCATCGCGGATGGAGGACATGCACGGCTTTCAGCTGATCATGAACTTCGTCATCTTCCCCATCTTCGGGCTCTCCGGGGCGCTCTTCCCCATCAACAGCCTCCCCGAATGGATCCGGCCCCTGACCCTGCTCGATCCGCTCACCTACGGGGTGGAAGGAATCCGCTACGGTCTTTCAGGGACGGCACAGATCCATCCGCTCGTCTGTTTCGCCGCGCTGGCGGGATGCGCCGTGCTGATGACCATGATCGGGGCAAAGCTCTTTGAAAAAATCAGTGTGTAGCGCAATCAGGCGGCGGGGCGGGAATAGGCAGGATCAGTGATGAAATACCCGCCCGGGATCGCCTGCGTCCCCGCAGGCAGAAAAAATGGGCTTAGCGTCCCATCGCACCGGGAACGGCATACTTCTTTTCAATCGCATCGGCGGTGACGGTCGTTATCGTCACCAGCCCGAGATACAAAAGCCCGACGAAGAGGAACGTCTCCGTGTACGTAAAATATTTGGTGGCAACGATCTTGCCCGCCCCTGCCAGTTCGATGACCGTGAGCATGTAGGCAAGGGACGAGTATTTGATGAGGTAGATGAACTCGTTGGTTATCCCGGGAATCGCCCGACGGAGCGCCTGCGGCAGGATGATGAAACGGATAGCCTGCGTCCGGGTCATGCCGAGGGCCTGTGCCGCGATCATCTGCCCTTCCTTGACCGAGAGCAGCGCGCCCCTGATGTATTCGGAGTTGTACGCGGCGTTGCAGCAGATGAACCCGATAACGGCGGCAACGAAGGGGGAGAACGAGATCCCGACGGACGGAAGGCCGAAGTAGAGCATGAAGAGGAGCAGCAGCAGGGGGCACCCTTTGATGAACGTCACGAATGCCTTGCAGGCGAACTCCGTTGCCCTGCCGCCGTAGGTCCTGCCAACGGCGATACCGATACCCAGAAGGAACCCGAAGGGTGCAGCGGCAACGATCAGCTGGAGCGTGATGACCAGGCCTTCGAGCAGCGCCGGCAGGAGGATGTCCGAGATAAAGAGCATCGTCTCCATCGCCGGCTACGCCCCCCGGTCGTACTCGCGGAACTGCCCGATGAACTGTTTCGTGCGGGAGAAACGGGGATCGTTGAGGAGCTCCTCCGGCGATCCCTGTTCGGCGATCCGCCCTCCCTCCATGAACAGGATCTCGTTGGCCACCGAGGTCGCAAAGCCCATCTCGTGGGTGACGACGAGCATGGTCATGCCGTCGCGGGCGAGTTTTTTGATCACCTCGAGCACCTCGCGCGTCAGTTCGGGGTCCAGCGCCGATGTCGGTTCGTCGAAGAGCATGACGTCGGGATCCATGGCAAGCGCCCGGGCGATGGAGACGCGCTGCGCCTGCCCCCCGGAGAGCTCGGCAGGATAATGGTTCGCCCAGTCCTCCATGCCCACCTGCCGCAGTTCGGCAAGCGCCTTTTCCCGTGCCGCTTTCGGGTTCATTCCCCTGACCTTTATCAGCGCGATCTCCACGTTCCGGACTGCTGTCAGATGATCGAAGAGATAGAAATTCTGAAAGACCATGCCCATCTTCTGCCTGAACGCGTTGATGCGCGATCCGGAATGCGTCACCTCTTCGCCGTTGAGCCAGACACGGCCCTCTTCGGGCTCCGTGAGCTGGTTGATGCAGCGGAGCAGCGTGCTCTTGCCGGTCCCCGACGGGCCGATAAACACCTTCGTTTCACCCTTCCTGACGTTGAATGAGACCGAATCGAGCACTTTTATCTGGCCGTAGGACTTGCTGATGCCCTCGACTTTAAGGATGTAGTCGTCATCGTGCATGGGTATCTCCTTTTTGCGGGCCGAAACCCGGTATCGCCACCCTGTTCTCAAGGATATGCAATGCCTTCATCCCCGAATAGTTCATGAGGATATAGATGCCCGCCGCGGCGAGGTAGATGGGCATCGTGACATAGGTCTGGGAGACGATCTGCGATGTGCGGGTTAACAGTTCCATGACCCCGATGGCATAGCAGACCGCCGTATCGGTCAGCACATTCGGGTATTCGTTCGACCACCCCGGCAGCGCGATGCGCACCGCCTGCGGGAGAATGATCGTCCGTATTCCCTGCATCCGGCTCATGCCGAGCGACCGCGCCGCGATCATCTGCCCTTCGCTGATGGACTGGATAGCGCCCCTGAAAATCTGGGACTGGTATGCCGCGCCGCGGAGCCCGAGAACCACAATGGCAACGACAAAGGCCGGAAGATCGAGATTCAGGGCGGGAAATATGCCGAAGTAAAAGAGGAACAGCAGCACCAGCACCGGCAGCCCCCGGAAAAACCAGACATAGACGGCGACGAGAAAACGGACGATTCGTGTCCCGTATACCTGCCCGAGTGCCATCGGAAGGCCGAAAAGAACCCCGAGCCCCAGCGAGGCGAGAACAAGCGCCAGGGTAAAGGCAATCCCGGAAAGCAGGTACGGGAACCAGTCGATCAGGATCGCAATCGCATCCATTGCCGGTTCCAGCATGACTCATCCGGCCGGAATCCGCGGTTCCGTGATCCGGATCTGAAGAATATTCGTCGGTACATACTCGCGTTCACTCCAGGTGAAAGATGGCGGCAGGAACGGCACGAACGCCGCGCTGCCGCTCTTCGGTCGCAGCCTGCAACCGGTTTTCAGTTCATTTCGTATTGCACAAGCAGTTCGTCCCAGTAGGGATCGTTCATGAGCATCGTCAGGCCGTCATTGATCGTGGCAAGAAGCGCGGTGTCCTCCTTGCGGATGGCAACACCGTACTCCTCCCCGGTATAGATCTCGCCGATGATGTGCAGCGGCTTGCCCTCGATCGCCTTCATGTGCGGCGGGCGGTCGTAAATCGACGCGTCGATGCGCTTGTTGCCGAGATCCGTCACGACGAGCGGGAAGTTGTCGTAGAGCTTGAGGTTCTCCTCGGGCATCAGGCCCGTCTCGACCAGGTTTTCCTCGACCCAGAACGCACCGGTGGTGCCCCGCTGCGCCCCGATGACCGCGTTGCCGGCCATGATGTCGTCGAGCGTCACCTCGGACTCGTCATGCACGGCGAACGACTGGTTGATGATCATGTAGGGAATAGAGAAACTGACTTTCTCCTTGCGCTCATCCGTGATCGTCATGCCGGAATAGACCATGTCGATCTTGCCCGCATTCAGCGCGGGAATGATGCCGTCCCATGCGATTGCCTGGATTTCGACGTCGAAGCCCTTCTTTTCGGCGATCCACCGGATCGAGTCGACATCAAGGCCGTGGAATTTCCCTTCCTTGTCAATATAGGTATAGGGCGGGTACTCCCCGTCAACACCCACGATATAAAGGGGCCGTTCTTCCACCGTGGCCTGCCCGTCAGCCGGGGCAGCCTCGCTTCCAGTACAGCCGGCAATGCATGCACCAAGCATGACCGCGGCGATACACAATACACACCACAGTATCCTCTTCATCCGTGAGGTGTTTGGCATGAC
>JAAEEQ010000116.1 GCA_013415665.1 Methanomicrobiales archaeon | reverse complement strand
CTGGTATCCGCAGACCACGGGGCCCGCCGTTGTACCTTTCCCCGGATGCACGAACCCGCCGCAGGACCTCGATCACGACGGCCTCTATGAGGATGTGAACGGCGACGGCATCTTTAGTTTCGGTGATATCCGCCTCTTCTTCGAGTATTATGATGTCTGGATTCCGGCCAACGAACCGATCGCGTGCTTCGATTATGACGGTAATGGTTTCATCGGATTCGGGGATGTTCGGGCATTGTTCTGGATGTGGGGGACGTAATAACCAATTAAAAATTTTCTCACTTTCACGATTTTAGGGTTGCATTTTTTCGAGATTGTCCCCCGATAGCTACATGCCATCGACCATCACTCACCTCCATCACCAACACATGATTACATCATGCCAGTATGAAGCCAGACTCAAGTATGAAATTTCTTGAGAATTGTAGCACTAGTTGAATGACGGATCGCGCCATAAAAGTGATGTCACTTTCGCGATTTTGAGGTTTCATTTTTTCAAGATAACTATAACCCAAAACGAAAATGCGAGGGGAGGGATTCGAACCCGCGAACTCCTGCGAGAGATGATCTTGAGTCACCCGCCTTTGGCCACTTGGCTACCCTCGCCTGCGTTGTACTGTATGATGCTCCGGTATAATTATGCTGATCGCTTCGGGCCCCGGCCATTCCGTCCCATCCCGCCGGGGCCGGCGATTCCCCTGATTTCTTCTGGCATTGCCTGAAAAACAGCCGTTGGTGGGGATCGACAGGCCTGGCATCCTCCCGGCCCCCCTCCCCGCCGTCTCAGTAGCCGCAGTCGAACCCGAAGCAGGCGTCTTCGCCGTAGTAGAACTCCTCCATCCCGTAGATAAACTCGGCGATTAATGCGACCAGGATGGAGTAGGCAGCGTAGAACACGATAACGCTGGCGATATAGAGAAAAATGCCGCCGCCTGTATACTCCTGGAACGGGATTTCGCCCGTGTTCATCCGTTTTGCCGTCCGGTAGGCGTCGGCGATGCTGTACAGCAAGGCAAGGAGCGACGGGATGATGAGAAACGACCCGAAGACGCCGATGAATAGCAGTATTACGCCCTTGACGGCCTGCCCGTTGTAGACCTGCCCGCTCCCGAGGAACAGGAGTGACAGCACCCCGGCAAGGAAGGGGTTCTTCTCTTTCCCGGCCGCGACCGGTGCCGGAGCTGAAGCCGGTGCCGGCCGGGAAGGGCCGGGAGCCGGCGGGGGCGGAGGAGGAGGCGGTGGCGGCGGTGGCGGCGATGCTGCCTGCGGGAGTCTTGCTCCGCAGTTTTCGCAGAAACTATCCCCTTCTCCGGTTGGTTCTCCACATGCAGGACAGACGGGAATGGCATTCACACCCTGTATATCGGTGCATGAGGTTTTTTGGTGAGCGTATGATTAATCTTTTCATTGCAGTTTCGAAAAACCACGCGGAATAATCCGGTGGTATGCACAAAATGCAGGAACAACGACTCCCGGCAGTATCCGGCAGTGCGATATAATTAGGTAAGCATAAGAGCCCCGCATCCCGATATACCGGATAGTACCATGGCACCAGACAACGGAACGGCATGCGGGCTGCTGATCGCCTGCGTTGCGGCGATCGCCATCCTCGCGGTATCGGCGGGCTGCACGGACCCCGGGGCGCGGGTCGTCGTCGTGTATACCTCGGTCGACCAGGTGTACGCCGAACCGGTGCTCGCAGCATTCGAGGAGCAGTCCGGGATTACGGTCAAGGCGGTCTACGATGTCGAGGCGACCAAGACCACCGGTCTCGTCAACCGCCTGATTGCTGAAAAAGAACGGCCGCTCGCGGATGTGTTCTGGAACGGCGAATTCATGCAGACCCTGCTCTTGAAAGAGGAGGGCGTCCTCGCACCCTACGAATCCCCGCAGGCGGCCTCGATCCCGGCGCAGTACCGCGACCCGGACGGCTGCTGGGCAGGCGTCGGCGGCCGGGCCCGGGTCCTGCTCGTCAATACCGATCGCGTTTCCGCCGGCGACTATCCCACGTCCGTCTTCGACCTTGCGTCGGAAACGTATGACCCTGCTGACGTGGGGATCGCGTACCCCATGTTCGGCACATCCGCAACCCACGCCGCGGCTCTCTATGCGGCGCTGGGCGAAGACGAAGGCCGGACGTTCTACCAGGGTCTCCGGGACCGGGGCGTGCGGGTCCTCGACGGGAACTCGGTCGTCCGGGATCTCGTCGCAGACGGCCGGCTGAAGGTCGGGCTGACCGATACGGACGATGCCTGCCGGGCGTACGAGGACGGCGCACCGGTGGCGCTCGTCCTTCCCGACCAGGGCGGCATCGGCACCCTCGTCATCCCGAATACGGTCGCTCTCATCGCGGGCGCCCCGCACGCGGATGAAGGCAAAGAGCTCGTGGATTTCCTGCTTTCACCGGACACCGAGCGGCTGCTCCTCGACATCGGCTGGGTCCAGGTCGCGGTCCGCGATGTCGGGGAGAGCCCCTCCTGCATCGGCATGGAAAATGTCCGGGGCATGAACGTCAGCGCCGCTGCCGTGCACGCGGAACTGGAGCAGGCACAGCAGGACCTGACGGCGATATTCATCAGGTAAGTCCATGAAACGGCCGGCAATGGTATCGGGAACGCTGCTGCTCTCCCTCCTTTTTGCTATTGTCGTCTTTGGGCCCCTCGCAGCCCTCATCGTCGCTGCCGGAGGGGACGCCGGTAGCGATGCCCTGCTCCTGCTCGTCCCCGCCGGCCGCCGGCTCTCGCTTTTCTGCGAAAGCATCCTCCTTTCCGGAGCGGTGGCCGCCACCGCTACCCTGGTCGGGCTGTGTGCGGCCAGTCTCCTCTGGGAGATGCGCACCGGCCCCGGGTCGCGGGCACGCTGGCTCCTGCTCGTCGCCGCCCCCGTTCCCGCCTATCTCTATGCGCAGGCGTGGATGGGCGTGGCAGGCAGTTCTGCTCCCATCCCGCTCTGGGTGCCGGCTGATGCGATCCTCTCCGCGTGGGTGCAGATCGGGGCGTTTCTGCCGCTGTGCGTGGGCCTTTCGATGCTCGCGCTGGCATCCGTGCCGCCTCCGGCGCTGGAGGCAGCCCGCACCGTCTACCCCGACATCGCCGTCTTCCGGCACGTCGTTCTCCCCCTCGCGGCGCCGGCGCTCGCGGCCTGCACCGCCCTTGTCTTTGTCCTGAGCGTCACCGACTACAGCGTCCCGACCCTGTTTTCACTGAATGTCTATTCGCTGGAGATATTTGCAGAATTCAGCGCGACCAACGACCCCGCACGCGCCCTCTTTTGTGCAGCCCCCCTGCTCGCCGTGACCATCGCCGTGCTGTTTTTAGCGCAGGGGCGGGTCCGCGACCTGCTCGGCGGGACCGGCCTCTGCCAGCGTGCTCCTCTGCCGCCGGTCTATCCCCGGTGGTTCGTCTGCCTGCAGACGCTTGCATGTGGGATCGTGCTCCTCCACCTCGCCGTTCTGGTCGTCTCCCTCGTGCTGGCGGCAGGCCTCCCCGCGGCCGTTGCCGGGACGGTTGCCACTGCGGGGCCTGATATTGGTACGACATTTTCGACGGCCGTTCTTGCCGCCCTCTGCGCCCTCCCGCCTGCCTACGGCGTAGCCGCACGGATGAACGGCAAGAACGGCAGGCTGCTCTGGCTGCTGTGCCTCGCCCCGCTTGCCATCCCGTCGCCGCTGGTCGGGATCGGGCTGATCGCGCTCTGCAATACGCCAGCGTTCCCGTTCCTGTACGGTACGGCGGCAATGCCCGTTCTCGCATCCGTTGCCCGGTTCGCGCCCTTTGCAGCACTGGTCATCCACGCCCAGCTGCAGCATACTGATACGCTCCTTATCGATGCGGTACGGGTGTTCCAGTCAGATCCGCTGGCAGGCTGGCTCCGTGTCCGGGTACCCCTGATCGCCCCCGGCCTGCTGGCGGCAGGCGGCATCGTCTTTGCCCTCTCCGCGGGGGAACTGGGTGCGACCCTGCTGGTCATCCCGCCGGGAATGGAGACCGTGACCATCCGGCTCTACAATTATCTCCATTACGGGTCGTCTGCGGCGGTGGCCGGCCTCGGCCTCGTGATGATGGCGATGATGGCTGCCGCCGGAGCGGCCGTAGCCGCGGGCATCGCACGGCTCGGCTGCCGCGGCGGATACGCGGGGGTGGGCCGGCGATGACGATCGAATGCCGGAACCTGACGAAATCGTTCGGGCGCACACGGGCTGTTGACGGCATATCGTTTGCTGCGGACGGCCATGTCGTGATCATCGGGCCGTCGGGAAGCGGAAAGACCACGCTCCTCCGGCTGATTGCCGGTCTCGAGGTGCCCGATGCGGGATCCATCTCCTTTGACGGCACGCCGGTCAGCGAACCGGGGTGGGCGCTGCACCCCCAAAAACGGCGTATAAGTTGTGTATTCCAGTCGCCGGCGCTCTGGCCGCACATGACGGTGTCCGAAAATATCCGCTTCGGCATGGGTGATGTTCCTGCGGGACAGGCCCGGGCCCGGATGGACGATCTGATGGAGCGGGCGGGGATTGCCTCCCTTGCCGACCGGTACCCCGAAGCCCGGCGTGCCTCGATTGTCCGGGCCCTTGCCCACCCGGCACGGTTCATCCTGCTTGACGAACCCCTCCAGAACCTGAACGAGGAGTTAAAAGAAGAGATGTTCGGGCTGGTACTCGGGTGCGCTGAAAAGAACGGTACGCACCTTGTATACATCACCCATGACATGGCGGAGGCGGAACAGATCCCCGGCATGGTCCTTTCGATGAACAGGGGGAAGCTGTCCGGGCCGGACGGCGGGACCGGGAGGATGTGATGGCCGACGACAGGCAGGGCCGGGTGCAGCCTGCACGCCGCTCTATTGCTGCCGCTCAGATAGTTCTCGGATTCGTGATCGTGGCAGGCCTGATAGGTGTTGTCTTATATGGCCTGGATATGTACAAGGAGCAGACCCTTCCCGAAGGGTGCGTAATCGTCCGTCCCCCGGGCGAGGTCACCACCCTTCTCATCGACGGGGATGTGGTCTGGACCGGAGGGAAGGACGGCGTGATTCTGGTTGACCGCACCACATTCGAGCGTCTTCCCC
>JAAEEQ010000115.1 GCA_013415665.1 Methanomicrobiales archaeon | reverse complement strand
CGTATGACGAAACAGGATTTTTCTCCTCCCCCGATCCCAAGGTCGCTCCCGTCACCACCATCAGGCCGGGCATCTATGTGGCAGGCACCGCGGCATCCCCCAAAGACATTCCCGACTCGGTAATGCAGGCAGAAGCTGCAGCGATGCGTGCCTTTACCGATGCCATCCGTGCTGCGTGACGGCCATGGATACCGCGACGATTTGCTGGGATGCGGAAACGGAATCAATTCGCTATATCGACCAGACGGAGCTGCCCGCACGTTTTGTGGTCGTTTCCTGCAGCTCGGTTGCACGCCTTGCAGAGGCGATCGTCCGGCTCGAAATCCGCGGGGCTCCCGCCCTGGGTGCCGCCGGAGGGTACGGCGTTGCCCTTGCCGCCTGCCGATCCGACAGAAAAGGCGATGCGTTCTTCGAGGACGTGCAGAGCAATGCCGAACTCCTGCGCCGGACACGCCCGACGGCGGTCAACCTCGGATGGGGCATCGACCGGGTGCTCAAAGCCTGCATCGATGCCGGCTCTCCTGCATCAGCCCGCGAAGCGGCAGTGCGTGAAGCTGAGGCCATTGCCCGTGAGGACTCCCTGCTCTGCCGCCGTATCGGCGGGCACGGGGCCCTTCTCCTGCCGGATTCCTGCACCGTTCTGACGCACTGCAATGCTGGCGCCCTCGCCTGCGTGGAATGGGGAACGGCGCTGGGCGTCATCCGTTCGGCCGTTGCTGCGGGCAAGGACATCCGGGTGGTGGCCTGCGAGACACGCCCGCTGAACCAGGGGTCCCGCCTCACGGCATGGGAGCTCTCCCGCGACGGCATCGACGTCCGGGTGGTGCCGGACAGCAGCGCAGCACATCTCATGCGGCAGGGGCTGATCGACGCCGTCATCGTTGGCGCCGACCGCATCTGCCGGGACGCGGTGTTCAATAAAATCGGCACCTACATGCACGCTGTCTGCGCAAAGCATCACAACATCCCCTTCTATGTCGCAGCACCCTATTCCACCTTCGATAACGATGCCCTCGAGGATGAGATCGTCATCGAGGAACGGGGACGCGCCGAACTGGCGTCATGCGGGGGGCGGCTTCTCCTGCCCGAAGGGGTTGCCGTGATCAATCCCGCATTCGACGCAACGCCCCTATCTCTCATTACCGGGATTATTACGGAAAACGGCGTGATTTACCCGGAATAATCCCGGCCCATCGGCCTGCCCTGAAGAGGAAGTATTTAACCGATCCCACCGTATTATTTCTCCTGATATGCTTTTTGATTCGCCACTCTGGAACAGTGTGATGATCATCACCGGCGAACTGACGATCGTTATCGTAGTCGCCCTGCTCCTGTGCGGTTTTCTCCTTGTGGCGATCACGCTCTATTCAATTCATAACGGACGTTTTTACTTCCCGCGCCTGCTGAAATCAGGCCTGGTCCTGATGGAAGGGCTGGTCAAGGCGATCTGCAAACTGATCGGCGTCGACGACAAGGAGATGGTGACGTTTTTTATCCGCCTTCACAACGCGATGAACGTGAAGGGTTTTGCCAGCATCCCTGTCGATGACCGGGCGGTTTTTCTCCCGCAATGCCTGAGAAACGCCCGGTGCCCGGCACACCTGACACCGGAAGGCATCAAGTGCCAGCACTGCAACCAGTGCGGCATCGGCAAGACAAGCGAAGAACTGGAGGGACTGGGTTATCGTGTCTTTATCGTGCCCGGGTCAACGTTCATCAAGCGGATTGTCAAGAAATACCATCCCAAAGCCATCATCGGCGTCGGTTGCCTGATGGAAGTGAAGGAAGGGCTTGAAATGTGCGATCAATTCGGGCTCGCCGCAATGGGTGTCGTTACCTTAAAAGACGGCTGTGTGGAAACGGTGGTCAACTGGGGAGATATTCTTGAAACGGCAGGGATTGGCCTCGACAATTCAATGGTTCCCGACGACTTTCACATTTCTGCCCGTTAATGTTCCGCTTTTAATTTTGCCGTACACGAAGATCGTCTCATCGCTCTGGACGGTGCCCACGACGATGCCCGGCCGGAGCGTGATGTTGCCCCCCGCATGTATGGACCGGATGCGTGCATCGTCGCACACCGTGACGTCCTCGAGCACTTCGAGCGCACCTTTTATCTTCACGCCTTTCCCGATGACAGCGGAACTGCACGTCACGCCGCCGCCGATCGTCGAATACGGCCCGAGTTCGAGCCTTCCGGCAACCTCAAGCCGCCCCCAGAAGTGGGTTTCGGCGGGCACGATGAAATTGCCCTCGATTCTGACGTTGCCGTCGAAGAACGATCCTTTTGGTGCGATGAACGTATCTCCCCGTTGATACACCTTCATGAACCAACGTGCATTTCCAAACAACAAAAAGGTTTCAATATGCTACCGCAGCGGCGATAAAAACAGCAAGAGCGGCAAACATGCCGATTTTCAGAACGGTTGTCGCCCGTGATTCCCTGACGCAGGCAGGCCGGGTGCAGCGGTATGCGAGCAGGGCGCCGGCAAGAATCCCGGCGTTGACAACGGAAATCGCGGCAAGGTACGGCACGCCCCACCAGCGCATCACCGGGAGGTAGCTGATCGCCACCCCGATCACGGCGGCAACGAAGGCATAGCGGGACGTCATCCGCACGCCGACGACCATGGGAAGCGTCACCGCACCGCCTTCACTATCGCCCTCGACATCCTCGGCATCCTTGAGCATCTCCCGGCAGAGCATCGCGCAGAGGGTCATCGCAACAACCGGCACGGTCTGGAGCATCCCGTCAGGACCGGCAAGGGCGCCCCCGAAGAGGAAGATGCTTGCGGCAAGATAGGAAACCGCCAGGTTCCCGACGAAGGGCATCCCTTTTAAGCGGTAGGCATAGAGGATCAGGATTGCCGCGTTGGCGAGCGCGATGCCGAGGCAGAGGGGGCTGGTAAAGACTGCCGTTCCGATCCCGGAGGCAAACAGGAGGATACTGTAGAGAAACGCGGAACGGGGGTAGACGCTGCCTCGCGGTATGGGCCGGTCCGGCCGGTTGATGCGGTCGATGTCCCGGTCGCAGTAGTCGTTGATCACGTTCCCGGCGGCGGTTATCAGGATGACGACCGGTATCAGCAGCGCCGCTCCGGGTGCAATCCCCCCCGCCGCAATCAGGTACCCGAGAAGGCTCGCAATGCCCGCAACCGAGGCATTGAGCGGCCGTGTGATGGTGATATATCCGGAAAAACCCATTGCAACCTGATCCTATCGCGTTTCTCGTACATGACTGCCGCGGTTTATAGTTATCGCGAAAGTACGGGCTTGGGGGGATTTGAACCCCCGCTCTTTAGCTTAGGAGGCTACCGCCTTATCCAGGCTAGGCCACAAGCCCAAAAATGTGCTGATTATGTTTTGCTGGATAAGCTATAAGATTTCCGAACATCCACACAAACGGTGCAATGGATGTCGTTGAAATACAGGAGGGAACGACCCGGTTTTTCGTGCCCATGCAGGATCCCGCACATGCATTTCCTGCAGCGAGCGCTCCTGTCTTCTTCAACCAACGGATGGAACTGAACCGCGACGCAACCGTGCTGCTCTGCAGCATGCTCCGGCCATCCCGGTACCTCGACGTGATGGGGGCGTCGGGGGCGCGTGGGGTCCGTATCGCCCACGAGTGCGGCCTGCCCGTCACCATCAACGACCGCGATCCCGGTGCCGCCGCGCTGATAGCCAGGAACGCCGAACCCTACGGGGATCTCGTCGAGGTCGTTTCGGAGGACGCCAACGTGCTGATGCATACGCGCCGGTTCGATGCCGTGGATATCGATCCCTTCGGGACCCCGGCATACTTCCTCAACGCTGCCGCCGGGTCGGCACGACGCTACCTGTTTGCGACCGCAACGGACACCGCTCCCCTCTGCGGCGCCCACTTAAAAGCCGGCATGCGGCGCTATTTCGCCCGCCCGTTAAACACCGAGTACCACAGCGAGGTGGCGCTCCGCATCCTGCTCGGCTTTGCCGCACGCGAGATCATCAAATACGACAGGGGCTGCGAGCCGCTCTTTTGTTTTTCGCGGGAGCATTTCGTCCGGGTCCACCTGCAGGTCACGAACGGCGCCCGCCGTGCCGATGCAACCCTGGCACGCATCGGCTACGTCCACCAGTGCCCGGCCTGCCCGTACCGCGAAGAGCAGCGGGGGCTCATCGCAGAAACGCGGCGCTGCCCCGCCTGCGGGGCTGCGCTCACGGCCACGGGCCCGCTCTGGCTGGGTGCGGTCTGCAACCGCGACATCGTCGCAGGGATGCTCGCCGGCCTCGAGGAGCGGACGTTCGGGCGTCCCGAACCGCTGAAAAAACTGCTGCAGCTCTGCGGCGAGGAGCTCGACACGGCGCATTTTTACGACTACCACGTGCTCGGGAAAACCTGGAAGTGCTCGCCGCCCGACATGGAGACCCTGCTTGCCCGCCTCCGGGAGCGGGGGTACGCCGCAACCAGGACCCACCATGCCGGCACCGGCGTAAAAACCGATGCCCCCCTCGGGATCTTGCGCGAGGCTATGCTCGGGTAACGATGGTTAAAATGTCGCCGTCGTTGAGGGCGTGCGGCAGGCCCACGCGCTGCGCATCGTGCTTGACCGAACTGCCCCAGACTTTGGCGTACCGGAATTTTTCAACGAAATCGCGGTGAAGCTTGTTGCAGACGTCCTCGACGGTCGCCGGCGCCCGTACAATGAGGGGCTCTTCGAGGTCCGCTTTCCCGCCGACGGGTTTGAGAAATACGCGGATGAACCCGAGCTCATCGTAGATGGCGTC
>JAAEEQ010000019.1 GCA_013415665.1 Methanomicrobiales archaeon | reverse complement strand
CCGAACCCGTCGGTCAGAATATCGGTTAAAAAGAATCTGCTCTGTCCGTCGGCCGGACTGAAGGGAGGGTTGCCGACCTTCGGCTGGACCGAGACGGTCATGGCAACCGGGTCCGCATCCCCGATGCCGGGGATGGACAGCCACCGCGGGGGGACGGCAACGGCAGGTTCGACGAGGATGGTGTTCGTGCCGATATACTGCGATGCCTTGAACATGACGTCAATGCTGCCCGACGCATCCACCTCATCGGCGATTGAGGTGGCAAACGCGGCGCCGTTCCAGAACCCCGCGTCATCCGGCGAGCACGTAAACCGCACCTTTTCGATATCTGCAGGCCTCCCTTCCGCCAGTTCCCGGCGGTTTTCGATGAGATTGCCAAACCGGTCCTGCATCAGAATCGCGATTGTCGCGGTCTCGTTGACGGTCATCTCGAACGGATAGCTGATAGAGGAGATGCGGTACGGCAGGGTGTGGTCGATCTTCTGGTTGAGAGTCGTATAGACGACCGATGCGTTGCCCGCTTCGTAATACCAGATTTCAGCCTGCAGCGGTGCGGTTCCGCTTTTTGTGGATGTAAACGTTGTCAGGTACGGCGCGACCGAATCCGACAGCGCCGTTACCTGCCCATACGTCTCGTCCTGGCAGGAAAAGAGCACCTTTGCAATCGATATCCCGGGTTGTGTCCCGTTCAGCCCGACGGAAATGGTTGCCGCAGTTCCGCCCGCAACCAGCCAGTCCGTATCGGACGCTATCGTGAAGCTATCTGCCGTTGCCGCCGCTGCCGGGAGGCACAGCAACGCACATGCCACCAGCACCAGGAAATATCCATGATATCGCATTCGATCCCCGCCATTCAGTCAATCATATGTGGTAGTGCAGCCAGCTCTTATAAAACTATCTCATATAGTTTATCGCTGAAGATAACGGATATTGATTATCTTAATTACCCCGGCGTATATTGGCAATTATATGGCCCCACCATCAATTAATGGATTTCCCATGAATGCCCGATGAACGAAAAAAACTGCCGTGCCGGCAGGGATCTGAAATAGGGGCATTTCATCCTGATACCGGCATGACGGATTGTCGGCAGGGAAATCCATCCGTTCCGCCATGCGATGTCGTCGGGCCGGAGCCCGGGCAACAATCCTGAACAACTATTGCCCTGAATCGAAACCCCGGCCCCCGTACCGGACGCAGAGGAGGGAAAAAGCCGGAGGGGCTACAGGCGCTTCGGCGCCGGCCGCCGGTGGCGCCGCCGTGCGGCGATCCACCTGATCCCGAGCGCGACACCGATCAATGCTGCCAGGCCCACCCCGATAAGCCCGATCAACGCCAGGTCAAGTTCTTCTTCAAGGACCAGCGACACATCGGCAGCACTCGTCCCCGACGGGATATCATGCGATACTATGGCCGGGAGATACCCCTCATGGACCGCAGTGATATTGTACGTATGGTGGGCAGGGAGGGTAAGCACCAGCTCCCCTGCGGCATCGGTCAGCCCTGCGGCGCTCCCGTCGACGAGCACCGATGTCCCGGCAACGGCACGCCCTGCCGTGTTGGATACCCGCACCGTGACCGTCGCCGGGGCGTATTCGAGGGAGACCACGAGATCCCTGCTGCCGTCGATCATCTCGATTTCTGACGTCCAGGTAACAAAACCCTCGCGCCGGATCTCAATGCGGTGCACGCCGGCCTTCAGGTTGGCAATGCCGGCACTGCCGTACACCCCGGTGGAACCGTGCAGGCTGTCGTCGATGTACACCTTCGCACCCTCGACCGGCACCCGCCCGGGATCGAAGACCGAGATGGAGAGGGGATAGAGGGAGCGTGAGAGCGTATAGACGACAACGGCATCCTCGGAACCGATATTGCGTGTATCGGTAACGGTCTGGTACTGGTCTTTCTGCACCGAGAGCGCATAGGACCGTTCACGCTCCAGGTACAGGGCGAGGGTTCCGGCATCGCCGGTCGTTCCCTGCACCTGCCCGTCGATCAGCACCGTAACGCCCGCGAGCGGGCCGCCCGCATCGGCATCCTCCGCCCGGATGACAAAGAGGTCGTTGCGGTACATCCAGTACTGCACTTCCCGCGCCGCACTGCCCATGGTGACCGTGCGCTGGAGCGTCACATAGCGGGATGCCCGGATCTCGAGATGGTAGGTCGCACCCGCGCTCACATCGAAGTCAACCCTTCCTTCCTCATCGGAACGACCGGAAAACGTGCCCTCGTCTCCCGTTGCCTTGACCAGCACGTCCTGCAC
Source organism: Methanomicrobiales archaeon (assembly GCA_013415665.1). GTDB lineage: Archaea > Halobacteriota > Methanomicrobia > Methanomicrobiales > Methanomicrobiaceae > LKUD01. The sequence goes on along the minus strand of JAAEEQ010000019.1, from coordinate 14,499 downwards.
CGGTTCAAGGGTTGCCGCATCGAAGAGCACGACCGAGAGAAAGATCGTCCTCGGCGACAGGGACGCTGTCACCGATGTTGCGGTGTCGGAGACGATATCGATCCAGTCGTCGAACCCGGCGGCGGTGATCTTTGCCGTAAACGAATCGGTTTTTGCATGCTCGTACTCGAGAATGCCCGCATCGTCGGTTTTCCCGATATATACGCCGTCGATAGAGATCGAAGCGCCCTCGATCGCCGTTGCGTCGCGCTCGTCCTGTACGGTGAATACCAGGACGGTTGCACCTGCCGCAGGAATGGCGATCGCACAGGCCAGCAGCAGCAGCATGCAGAAACGGGCACTGCATGCACATGATCCCGAACTTTTTCGTTTCATCGGCACGTCCTCACGACCACGGCGTATCCGGAATGCGATCGAGGAGCATGCCCTCGACCATCACCGGCATGAGCCGGCGTCCCTCCTCGATTGCCTTTTCAAGCCGCCACGCCTTGTCGGCATAGATGGTAAATATCGGATCGCCTTTCTTCACCCGCGTCCCTTTCTTCGCATGCAGGCAGATGCCCGCACCGTTGTCTGACGGGGCCCCGGCAGAGCGGGCAAGGGATATCAGGGCATGGTTATTGAGCCCGATGATATACCCCGAAGCAGGGGCATGCACCTCGAAGGCATATTCTCCGGGGCGGATGTCGGCGGCTTTCACATTGGGATTTCCGCCCTGAACTTCGATGATCGCCTTCATTTTTTCCAGCGCTTTTCCGGAAAACAGCAGCTCCTGGGCGAGATCAGCTCCGGCACCATGTGCGGCTTTGCCGGCCATTTCAAGTGCGATCCCCGCAATGGAGATGCTTTTCTGGATCAGGGAATTCGGTTCCCGCGCCCCTTCGAGCACCGCAAGCGCTTCCTGAACCTCAAGGTTCGGTCCGATCGTGTGCCCCACCGGCGATTCGCCGTAGGTGAGGGCGCACTGGACGTTTATCCCGAGGCGATCGCCGAGTTCGATAAACTCACGGGCGAGTTTTCTGCCCTCGGGAACGGAACCGACTTTGGTGTTTTCCCCGATAGGGATATCGATGACCACGAGATCCGCACCGACTGCCACTTTCTTCGCCATCACACTGGCAAGCATCTGCCCGCGGGCATCGATTTTGAAGGGGTATTCAACAAGGATGATCCGGTCATCCGCAGGAGCGATGTTCGTCGCCCCCCCCCACACGATGGTGCCCCCGACCTTCTCCGTCATCATCTGCACCTCAGACGCGGAAAATTCCACCGGTGCGAGGACCTCCATCAGGTCCGCTGTGCCTCCAGCGCCGGTGATCGCCCGTGAGCTGGTTTTGGGTATCTTCAATCCGCTGGCAACAAGAATCGGCACAATCAGGAGCGATATCTTGTTCCCCGGCACGCCGCCGATGGAGTGCTTGTCAACGATCGGGTGTGAGGAGAATGAGATCTGGTCCCCGGTTTCGACCATGGCACGGGTCAGGTGCTCGATCTCATCCATATCGAGCTCATTGATGTAGGACGCGGTCACAAACGCCGTCAGTTCCGTCGGGGAGAGGTTTTCATTCACGACATCCTGGATAATTTCAGCCATCTCGTCCTTGGAGAGCCGTTCGCCGTTCATCTTCTTTTTGATGTGAGCGACCGATGCAGGCGGAAGCGCCTCACGCACTTCGATTGCATCACCGTCGGCGAGCATCATCCGGTCATTGGTCAGCCGGTATATGCCGATCGTCCCTTTCTCGATGAGCGATGAGGTCGTATCCACGACAGCGGGAACCACAATGCCCTGTGACTCGTTGATGACCTGCACCCGATCGCCGTCGAGCACGCCAAGGAGCCGGGCGTCCGCCCGGTTTAAAAGCACGCCGCGATTGGCAATATCCATCAGTCGCGCCTGGAGTTTCATGCATCCACCCTGAAAAGACCGCACACGGGGTCGCTAGCCGTACTTTTGATGCGGGACTACATAAGCAAACCGATACACCAGAAGAAGCAACGGCTGCTGCCCGGAAAAACAGCGGGAGCGCAAGAATTACCGGCGGGAATGAACTGCGAAGAAAAAAAGGGGATTAGTGTTTCCGGAGCACCAGGACAGCAACTGCACCAAGACCGATCAGGGCAATGAGTGCGCCAAATCCGGGGGTTGCAGTGGGCTGGGCAGTCGGCTGTGCAGTGGGTTCTGCAGTCGGCTCTCCCGTGGGCTCTGCGGTGGGCTGGGCGGTCGGGGCAGTGGTGGGTGCTGCGCCTGCGAGCACGTTGAAGGTCGCGGTTGCAGTCTGGTCTGCCTCAATGGACTCTACCTTGACGATGTACTCGTCGGGCTTGAAGGTAGCTGCGTCCACGTCGAATGCCCAGGTGTTGTAGGTGTCGCCCTTCGTGATGGCAATGGTGCCGGAAGCGCCGCTGAATTCACCGCTCTGGGTCTTTTCAGTGGGCTTGAACGAGGAGGAGACTACCTCAACGAGGAGCTCGTCGTCGACTGCGAGGTTGGTGGTACCGGTGATCGTGAAGGTGTCACCGACGTACTTGTCGGCAATCGGGTCGATCTGGATCCAGGGTTCCTCGACAAGGAACGTGAGCTTGGTGTAGGTATCGTCGATGTTCGGGTCGTTGATGGCCTGAACGAGTGCCTCAGCGGCGTCGGAGCCCTGCAGGCTGCCTGCACCGTTGATGATGAACACATTCGTACCGCCGCCGAGGATCACGTTGCGGACCCAGGTGACTGCACCAACGAGGTTCGGGATGATGTCGAACTGGTCGTTGTACATCGGGTGCTGGACCACGACGAAGTACTGGCCGCTGGCCATGGTCTGGGTCGTACCGCGGGTCAGTTCGTACGAGAACGAACCATCGTCCTCAACGGTTTCCGTTGCGCGGAGGTAGTAGTTCTTGCCGAGCACCCAGATTGCGACACCCTGCGTGGGGTTGCCTTCTGCAGTGCCGCTGATGAAGAGCTTGTCACCCTTTGCAACAGTGGATGCGGAGGTGGTTGCAGAAACGAACGGCTTCTTGACAACGATGGAGACCGTTGCATACTTCACGTTCGTCAGCGAGCCCTTGTTGTTGGGCTGCGAGACAGCGTAGACCGTGTAGGTACCTGCGTCAAGTCCGACACCGGCGGTGTCCCACTTGTACTCCCAGGTGTCGTCGGTCTCGACCGTAACCTGCTTGAAGGTTCCAACCGTGCCGGTAACGGATGCGGTGCCGATTGCATCGAGCCGCTCACCGTTGGTGTTCAGGTTGGGACCGGTGATGAACATGTAGATGTTGCTCGAGTCCGTGTTGGTACCGGAGAAGGTCACTTCCTCACCAAGGAAGTAGGTCTGGTCGCCGGATGCGGTCACGGTCACGGAGCCCTTCTCGACCTTCACCTTGACGTCATCGTACTTGGATGCGTCGAGCGGGTCAACGACCTTGATGGTGAAGCTGCGGTCGTCGGTGAGCTGCGTGGTGTTGAACTCGATAGGCCGGGTGCCGGAGGCGGTCGTGGTCACGATTGCCATGGTACCTTCGTAGCCGGAGTCCTCAGTGGTGAATGCACCGATGACGGCTGCTGCGGCAGCGGAACGGTTGACGCTGGGCTGGCCGACAAGGATGATCGGGTACTGGTTGATGTTGGTGAGCGAAGCGTCCTTGATGTAGAGGTAGTAATTCTTCTTGCTCTCACCGGAGATCGTGGTCACGAAGTTGTTGCCGCGGACCACGGTGTCCTTGTCAGACTCGATCTTGAGGATCTGGCTCTCGACCGTGAAGGTCACGGAGTTGGAGTCAGCCGCGTAGTCGGCGAATCCGGTCGGGCGGACCCATTCTGCAATTGCCGTGTAGGTGCCGGCCTCGACGTTGGTCAGGACGGATGCCTGGTTGACGGAATTGGACAGGTCGGTGTACATCTGCGAGGAGTTCACCCAGATGCTTGCGTAGTTGGCCGTGCCGAAGGTGGTAATCTTACCGCCGAGGGGCGTGGTAAGGGTGACCTTCATCTTGCCGGGGTAGTACGTGGTTGCACCGATGGTGAACTTGTAGTTCGCACCGACGAAGGGCGACGTGATCTTGAACGCAATCGAGGACGCCTTGGTCAGGGACTTGCCGTTGACCGAGTCGGAGTGCGACTGGTTCAGGACAACGTCAAGGGTTGCGGTGGGGTCACGGATGACGACGGTGTTGTTCGTCTGCGCAAGACCGCCGGCACCGCCGGGGAACGGATAGTAAACACCGTACTGACCGGCGACTGCAGCGTCAAGGACCTCGAAGTTGGCCCTGTTCGCAACGGGGATTTCGTTGAGCAGCGCCTTGCTGGGGTCATCGTCGGTGTATTTCCGCAGCGACGTGATGGTGGTTGCACCAGTCTGCGTCACGTTTGTCAGGTTGAGACCTGATTCATACACGAAGACGGTATCACCGTTTGCGACGTTCGTGATAGCGCCTACCCTCGCGGTTGCGGGTGCAACAAAGAGAGACGCCGCTACGAGCATGACAACGGCAATAACCATCATTTTTGTGATACTCTTCATACAAACCTCCTTACAGTGTGCTTGAGGGGAAGGAACCTTGTTGCATTCGACACCTGTCGAATACGGATTCACCAAGCCCCATACTCCGAATTACGGAATATACTCCACTATTTGGGGGACACTTAATATATCCTTTGTGGTTGATCGCCCCCCGGAATCCCCGGGACACCGCCCGTTACGGCAACCAGATGCGCTCCGTTGGAGAAGCGTCATGAGCAATGTCCCGATGGGGCGGGGCCTCCCGGCATACCCGGCTCCCGCCGATCGCTCCGGCGGGGGAGGGGGCAGGCATCCATGAGCGCACCGGCAGCGCCGGACCTTTCGCAACCTCCCCCCCTGCGTGGCGTGCCATGGCACGATGCGCCTGCCGTGCGGATAAACGGGCATCCTTTCCGCCGGTTCAGGGCGGAATCGTCACCTTAATTACCGTTCACCGCGAACAGAAAAGGGCAACGAACAGCCCGGTAGTGTAGCGGTCAATCATGGGGGACTCTGGATCCCCCGACAGCAGTTCGAATCTGCTCCGGGCTATGATTCCTTCTGCCGCGTCACATTTTTGCAGTAATCCGACGACCTTCTGAGCAATGATGCTCCCTCCGCCCGGCCGCCCCTACCGGATCGGCGCCGGTGCCCGATCCGACGATCCTGCAACGTTTTCAGCCCTCTCCCGGTTTGCGAGAGGCACCATGATCGATCATATCCAGGTGCTCCTCATCCCCGGGCCCGAAGCATCGGTCAACCGGCAGATCGCCGCTCTTGAAGATGCCTGCGTGCCCGTGATGATCCATGCCCCGCATCACGGGCAGGGAGTCAATCCGAGCGATCCGGAAATGACGGGCAGATCCGGGCCCGCCGGACGCGCATGGATGGATGCGGCGATGGCTGAGACATTCGAGGCTGCCGACAGAACGGCCGCACCCGTAATCGTCCTGCACCCGGGAGCGTTCCGGAGCGGCGAAAAAGAGGCAGCAGAAATCCGTATTGCCGACTTTCTCGATGATTACCGGGACAAACGCCTTATTCTCGAGAACCTGCCCGCGGTGTACGACGAATGCAGCTTTCTGGGCACTGATGCGGCGGAGCTTTCGCGTATCGGCAGGGGGCGGATCCGCGGCTACTGCCTTGACTTCGCCCATCTCTACTGTGCGGCGCAAACCCGGAATCGTTCGTTTTATCATGAGCTTGCTGCGTTTGGTGCCCTTTCCATCCGGTTCTGCCACCTCTCCAACGTCCGGCGGGGTTCGGGGCGTGACGAGCACCTCGCCCTTGATCACCCGGCAGGCGGACTGGATTTTGCGGCCGTCATGGCGTTTCTCCGCCGCCGGCCCCGGATCCATACCAGCCTCGAATACAAGGAAAACGATCCGGCGGTGTATAGACGGCAGCTTGCCGTCTTCGATGCCCTGTATTGGCAGCACCGCTCCCCAGAGCCCGAAAACCTCCCCCGGTACCCCCGGCGATGCCGGCGGCCCCTGCGCATGGCGTGAAATAGGGAGGCGTCATGCAAGAAACGCCGCAATAATGCCCGAAAGAAAAATGCCGTCGAAGGTACCGGCACCGCCGATGCTCGCAACCGGGGCGCCGAGTTCGCCGATGCGCCGGAGGTTGAGGAGATCGGCCCCGATCAGGGTCCCCAGCGTGCCGCTCGTGTAGGCGATGACCGGGCGGGCGATTGCAGACGACGCAGGATCGATGCCGGCGAGCACGATCCCCGCGACCAGTGCGGCAAGAGGCGGGATCAGGACCGGCGTGGCAATGCCGAGGCCGGGGACCGGGCGCGCGACACGGTTCGTCACCAGCGCAACGAGCAGGACACCTGCTGCTGCGGCGCCGAGAAACACGGCACCCGTCCGGCCTGCCGCGACAGCGAGCAGGTAGAGGGAGATCACCACGGGAATAACCGCACCGCCCACGTTCACCGCGATGATCGTGCGGATCGAGACCTCGGGAATCCGGTACAGCATCCCGAACATCGTGTATTCTCTCCTGATGATGGTCCGGCGGTTTTCGATGGTGGTGACGGGGATATTGATAAAACTCCCGAGCAGGGTCAGTACCAGGAGCGTCAGTGCCTGCCCCCATGAAAATCCGAGATTGGTGAGCGCCCCTCCGATCAGGCCGAGGATCAGCAGGGGCACGATGAGCACCGTCAGCACGAAGAACAGCGCCAGTGCCAGGAGGGTGAAGGGGTTGAAGACGTACCGGTCCATGCATGGCATGGGCGGGACACCTATTTGAGTTTTTACGGAGCGGGCGGCGGCGTCCGGGTGCAGACCAGTGCGGCATGGTCCCGGTGGTAGGGTTCGAGCCAGCAGGAATCAATGACATCGAATCCGCCCGCCACAAGCATTTCGACGGTTTCGGCATGGATGTCCGAGGGATCGCGGCGTATATCGACGCTCCGTGTTTTAAGCATCAGGACCGCCGTCCCGCCGGTTTTGAGGAATACGGCGTTTTTCAGGAGTATCCCCGCCTGATCCGGCTGGGCGACGTCCTGGTAGAGCAGATCGACGGTCTCCACCACGGGTGCATATCCGGCAGGTGCGGTCGCATCCCCGAGGATCGGCACGACATTCTTCCGGCGGCGGGCAACCTCGAGGAGATCCTGCATGGGCCGGGGCGCATATTCAACGGCATACACCGTGCCGGCATAATCCGCCACGTGGGACACCGTCGTGCCGTTCGCCGCACCAAGATACAGCACCGTCATCCCCGGCGTGATCTCCGGCCCCCCGCTTTTCTGGTACAGGGCAGCAAGTTTGCTCCGGTAGGGATCCCAGACACGGTATCCGCCCAGCATTCGCTCCCCGTAAACGCCTCCCTCGCCGGGGGAGACCAATACCCCGTCGATACGGATCATGGCTCCTCCCCCGCACGGTCGATCCGTTCCTGTGCCGACGCGATGAACGCCGGCACCGCCTCTTTGCGGAAGTAATCCAGCCGGGCGGCAATCACCAGTTTTCCCGCGAGAACCCGCGCAACCCTGCCCCGCCGTTGCTTTGGTGCATTGTGCACGCGGCGATGCTGGAAGATGATGCCGTGCTTCGGCGGCGGTGAACGGGTGCGGAGGTGTGAAAAGAGGGCGTTCTGGGCGCCGATGACCTGCACCGTCGATGCGGGGAGGCGGGCGAGCGCGCCGAGGCCTCCTGCCTTCGCGATCAGGCGGGCGGCAACCAGGCCGCCGACAAGGGCGCTGCTGTTCGGGGCTATCTGCTCCGCCCGTGCCGAGACATCCCGCATCAGCGCCGTCCGTGCGGCCGACACCCGGTCGATCTCCTGGGCGATGCGCGAGAGGGACACCGAACGGTCCCGTTTGATGATGCCCACCATCTTCTTTGCCGAAATAGCACGATATTTCCGGGAAAAACCGGGATTGCGGACAATATACCACTCGGTCGCCCGTTCGGTCAGCAGGTTGACGACCGTGTCCATTTCATCAAGCATCCGGACCATCTGCAGCAGTTCCATGTCGCTCTGGCTGTAGTAGAGAGCGATTTCGGCCTCGGCACGGGCGATGCAGACATTCCGGAGGCGCCGGAGGTACTCCTCCCGGTCGTTCGCTATCCCGCAGGCGATGGCAGTGTCAACCGAAAGCGGGACAAATGTGTGCATATCCGTCGCAAGCGAGGCGATGCGCGAAGCAAGCGAGGCTGTATCGGCCGGAGCCGGTATGCACTGGCCTCTGTCATCGACATCCCCGAACCAGTACCGCTGCATGATTAAAAGAGGGGCCTGCGAACACTATATAATTCCGCCGTGAGGCGGACCGGAGCATGCGATGCTGGCCGGGGGGACTTTCGGAATCCTAATGCCGGTGCAGGATCGTTTCTTATACCGCATGGTAATAACGGCCCTCCTCTTTCTTCTCGGTATCGCGCTGCTGGTGAAGGGCGCCGATTACTTCGTCGACGGCGGAGGCGGGCTTGCGGCGCGGTACGGCGTCTCACCGACGACCATCGGGTTTACGGTCATCGCGTTCGGCACGTCGCTGCCCGAATGGGTCGTCTCGGTCAATGCCGTGATTATTGACGCGCCGGATATCGCGTTCGGAAATGTCGTCGGCAGCAATATCGCCAATATCGCACTCGTGCTCGCGCTCTGCGCCGCCTTGAAACCGGCGATTACCGGGCATGATCCCGGCAGCCAGGCAACGCTGATGCATGAAACATGGCTGATGATCGCGGCAACGGCGGCCTTCCTGCTGCTCGCACTGCGCGGGGTGATCGATCTTGCCGCCGGCGTGCTCCTGCTCGCCGTCTTCGCCGCAATACTCCGAACGCTGTGGAAGCATGCATCGGCAGGGGGCGAGCCGGTGCAGAGCCACGGGAAAAATGATTATATCATGACATTCGGCGGGCTTGTCGCCGTGATCGCGGGCGCCCAGATCGTCCTGGACAGTGCCGTCAGCCTCGCCACGCTCTTTGGTGTTCCCGCATTCATCATCGGGCTTTCCATGGTCGCCGTGGGCACGTCGCTTCCCGAACTGGTCACCTCGGTGGTTGCCATAGCCAAGGGTAACCCGGGCATCTCTGTCGGCAACATCCTCGGCAGCAATATTTTCAATATCCTTTTTGTCCTCGGCTGCGGTGCGCTGATCCGCCCGGTGCCCGTTCCCGGCATACGGGATATCGCGGTGATGGGCATCATCTCGCTCGCCGTAGTCCCCCTTTTTTTCGGAACGGACCGTTTTACCCGGGGGTGGGCGGTGCTGCTGCTGGCGGCCTACGCAGCCTACATGGCTGTTCTGTTCGGCATGCTGCCGTGATGCATTACAGGGGAATGCCCAAGGAGAAGAGGACCACCGGCACCATGACGGCACCCATGCAGGCCGAGCGGCGGACATTGACAAGCCCCGGCACCATGCCCACCGCGGTTGCCAGCGCCAGTACCAGCAGCCCGAACGGCCCGCAGAGCAGGAGCGTCAGGGCGATGATCACCAGCACGACGGCCCTGCTGACAGGCCGGACGGGAATGCCGTTAAAGATCCCGGCAAACCGTGAAAGGCGGATGGTCAGCAGGTACGCAATCAGCGCAGCGGCGATTCCTCCCGCGAGCAGGACGCCCGGTGCGGGCATATCCTGTGCGGCAAGGGCGACCATGACCCCGTTGCGCATGCGGGAGAGCGCAAATAGTGCGGCGAGGGCGAGAAAGGCGTTCGCCGTATTTGCAGCGCTCGTTGCCACGATGTACCCTCTCGGGTCATGATCGAACGGGATCGCCGCCTGCAGCAGGGCATTTGCGGTCGCATTCGAAAGACCGGGAAGCCAGCCCACGCAGGCGCCGGCAGCCGCACCGATGCCCGTATGGCGGATAAGAGAGGCCGTAGAAAGTGAGATGCCACGGAACCGCTGCTCCGGCATGGTTCCCGAAGAGGACACGAGCAGGACCGAGAGCCCGAACAGCCCGGCAAGCAGCGGCATCAGGAGCGACGAGGTTCCTGCCGTGTGCCATGCAAGAAAGGAATACTTAAAGGAGAAGACACCGAGGGCCCCGGAAAACAGAAAGACAAGAAGCGACCAGCCCGGGCTCTCCGAGGCGATGACCAGCAGCCCGCCGACGGTGATGAGCAGCAGGCCGATACCCCAGTCGATCCAGGGCTGCACTGCGGGGAGCATGACGATGAAGGCCGCGGTCAGGGGAAGGGCGAAAAGCACGGAACCGGCGCTGCCGAGCGCCGATACCCGCACCGCCTCCTCGCCGTCCCCGGCACTGCAGAGGGCATGGGCGGGGAGCACCGAAAGGGCGGTGTCGGGGTCGGGAACACCGAGGAACGTGCTGGGGATGATATCGAGAAACGTATGGGTGACCAGCGCCGCGAACATCGAAACGGCGACGGTTTCAGGCCCGAACAACGGAAGAAGCACTCCCTGGAGGGCAAGCAGCAGCCCGGCCATGGTATTGGCGTGCACGCCCGGAATGCAACCGCTGACCGCACCGAGCAGGACACCCAGCCCCACCCCCGCCGCAATACCGAGCATGTCCGTTGTCCCGACAGGATTTTTTCGTGCGGGAACCATAAACCATCCGGAACAGATACAGGTATATCATCGGAATGCGAGTACAGTTCCGATGAAAATTGCCATCACCCGCCTTAAGGAGAAGGCCGGGCGGGACCGGGCACTCTGTGCGGAATACGGGCACGAGTGCGTTTCCGTCTCCCCCCTTCATGCTGAGGTGTACGGGGAGCGTGTGGCGTCTTTTGCCGCCAGCGTCAACCGTGGTGCGTTCGATGCGGTGTTTTTCACCAGCGCCCTTCCCGCCCGGCTGATCGGCCCGCTGCTGGTCAGGTGGCCGCGGGTGATCGCCATCGGCCCCCAGACGGCGGCAACGCTTTCGGGCTTCGGCATCGACTGCGAGACCCTCCCTTCCTATTATTCCCGTGATTTTGCCCCCTACCTCGGGGACTGGCTTTCGGGAAGGACCGTCGGCATCCCGCGTGCGGACGTCCCCAACCCGGGGCTGCTGGACGCAATCCGGGAAAAGAACGGCACGCCCGTCGAAGTTTCCGTCTATGGCCTGCAGCCTACCCGCGAACCGCTCGTTATGGGTGATGCCGGTGCCATTCTCTTTACCAGCGCCCGGTCGTTCTCCGATGCCGTCTGGGAGTGCACGCCCCGCATCCTGCGGATCGCGATCGGGGATGTGACGGCGGCGGCAATGGCGGCGGGAGGGTGTCCGCCCGATGTTGTGGGAGACGGATCGCTTGCCGGAACACTCTCGGCGCTGAACCGCCATCTGGCGGCTGCAGAAGGGGTTCGCCAGGGATGACCGACACCCCCGCCACAGCCAAATCCCCTGCGGTGCCGGACGGCATCATCATCATCGACAAGCCCCGGGGGCCGACAAGCCACCAGGTAACGGCATGGGCACGGGATATCGTCGGCCTCCATGCAGGCCACTCAGGCACCCTTGATCCGATGGTTTCCGGCGTGCTGGTCGTCATGCTCGGTAAAGCCGTCCGCCTTGCCCCGTTCCTGCTCCGGCACGACAAAGAATATGTCTGCCTGATGCGGCTGCACGGCGATGCCGCGGAGCCCGCGATCCGGGCGGTTGCGGAGGAGTTTACCGGAAAACTCTACCAGCGCCCCCCCCGGCGCAGCGCGGTCAGGCGGGCGCTGCGCATACGGTCGGTGCATGCAATCGAGATACTGGACATCAAAGGGCGCCTCGTACTCTTCCGGGTTGCCTGCGATGCTGGCACCTATATCCGCTCCCTCTGCCACCACATGGGGCTTGCGCTCGGGACCGGGGCGCATATGCAGGAACTGCGCCGTACCCGATCCGGGGCGTTTTCCGAGGCGGAAAGCTGCACGCTGCAGGATCTTCTCGATGCCCGTGCCCGTGCGGACGAAGGCGACCCGTCCCTGCTGCAGGCGCTCGTCCTCCCCCCGGAGCGGGCGCTTACGGGAGCGCCGCAGGTCACCGTGCGTGATTCAGCGATCGATGCCGTCTGCCACGGCGCCGTGCTCGCCGGCGTCGGCATACTCGAAAGGAGCTCATTTAAAAAGGGAGAGCTTGTGGCGGTTTTTTCCGAACGCGGCGAGCTCGTCTGCCTCGGCGAGGCGCTGCAGGGCTCTGCAGCATTCGAACCGGGCGATACCGGGCTGGTGATAGCGCCGCGGACCGTGTTCATGCGCCCGGGCACCTACCCGAAGGGATGGACGACGCATGCCGGGAATCGTCCCGGGCGTTCCCGCTCCAAAAAGCATAGCATTAAAAAAACGGCGGGCAAATAGGTACGACGCACAGCACGTGCGGGCTGAGGTTGTCTAGTCTGGTAGGGCGCGGGCCTGGAAAGCCCGTGGGGCATTAGCCCCTCGGGAGTTCAAATCTCCCCCTCAGCGTCACTGTTTTTTTGGGAATTCGCATGGCATCGAGGCAGAAGCCACCCGGCGTATCGACGGCCACGGCGCGGTTTACCGCCGTATTTGCAGCAATATTGCTCGTATCGTGCGCAGCCGTCATCATCGCCCCCTTCATGGCAGCGGCGGACGGCGGGAGTTCTGCCGCCCCGGATGATCCGGCAACGGCTCTTATCTACGATGCAGGGGATCTGCTCTGCCACCAGATGCCGGAGCGATCCTTCGCACTCGCCGGCGTCCCGATGCCGCTCTGCCAGCGCTGTTTCGCGATCCTGCTCGGGATGACGGCGTTTGCCGCTGCGGCGCTGTTCGTCCGCCCTCCCCGGGGATTCTTTGCCTTCGCAGGAGCCTTTCTCCCGGAAACCCGGCTGCCGCGGCTGACGATCATCGCAGCAGCACTCCTTCTCGTTGTGCCGATGGCCATCGACGGCACCTTGCAGCTGGCGACCGCCTATGAAAGCACGCCGCTTGTCCGTGCCATAACCGGATTTCTCTACGGGATGGCACAGGCGGGGTTCCTGCTGGCGGCGATTGCCGGAGCAGATGCCCTGATCGAACGGTGGCGATACCGAAAGGATGCGTAACGGCATTGCCGGTGCCAAAAAAATGGACGGGGGCGATCAGCAGCCGCCGCCGCCACCGCCGCCCTGCCCGCCGGTGCGGAGCTCACGGCCGCCGAGCAGGAGATCGTCGGTAACGTACGTATGCCCGTTCAGGTAGGTCTTTTCGATGGTGACCCGGTCGCTGCCGTCCTTGGTGCCCGGGAGCGTCACCTCGTCGTTGACTTTCGGCTGGTCAAGGCCTCTGGTGGAGGATGTCCCGTCCGGGCGCATCACGCTGACATCCATATGCTGCAGCAGGGAAAGCCCTTCACCACCGACGACCTTTACCGTGATGTCGCCCGTTATCGGCTCTTTTGATATCCCGGTCTCGACCGCATACCCGTTGGGAACCGCATCCGTCGGCTGCGGCACGCAGGGGTCGGCAGCCGCGGTCTCTTCGACCCAGGTCACCTCCCGCGGCTGGTCGGGAGATACGGTCTTCACAGGAGGCCCCGCCGGCACCGCTTCGCAGCAGCCGCACGCAAACAGCAGAAGGGCCGTGCAGCAGGCGATGCCTGCAAGCAGGAGGAAAGGCCCTGAAAAAGTCTGGTTGGTATCCATCACGTCACCTGTCACCCGGTTGGAAAGAAAACGTAAAAACAGCTATGAAATGAGACTGCACAAAAGGCGGGATGTTCGCCGGGTCGGCGTGAAATCTCCGGAAAAATGTTCGTTTTTAGGGAAAATGCCTTTTTTTCGGAAAAAAAGGTGATCAGGTCCGGCACGCTTCGGCCGCCTCGCGGCCCATCCCGAACGCCCGGACGTTGATCTCGACGGTCTTCGGCGGCACGAGCCTCTCGACGGCGCTGGTCAGGGAATCGGGAGAAAGCGGCATGAAATGCGACGCTGCCCCCAGCATGACGATGTTCTGGGCAAGGATGCTCCCTGCCTCGATGGCGATGCCCGCCGCATCGATGACGCAGGGTGCCGGTGTTCCCAGGCGTGCGAGGATCTCGTCGTGGGAGGGGACGGGCAGATCCCGCTGGAATGCCGACGTCGGGATGATAACCGCCGAATTCACGACCATCATGCCGTCTTCTTTGAGGAAATGGCGGTACCTGAGCGCTTCGAGCATGTCGAACGCAATGATGCAGTCCGCCGTGCCGGGGGCGATAAGGGGGCCGAACACCCCGTCGATGCGGACGTGGCTTTCCACCGATCCTCCGCGCTGCGCCATGCCGTGCGTCTCGGCGCTCATCACGTGCCGCCCTTCGATGAGGCACGCCTCCCCCAGCACGTTCGATGCGAGGATCGTTCCCTGCCCGCCGACGCCGACGATCAGGATATCATAGCTTTCGTTCATTTCCGTCCCTCCATGGCGATCGCACCCGCGGGACATATCTGGGCACAGACGCTGCACCCGCTGCAGAGATCGGTGATGCTGGCCTTTTCATCCGCAAACTCGATCGCCGGGCAGCCGTACCGCACGCATGCCCGGCACCCGGTGCAGAGATCGGCATCGACGGAATAGCGTTTCCGCTTCACCCCGCTCCGGCGGGCAGTGATCACGCAAGGCTGCCG
>JAAEEQ010000018.1 GCA_013415665.1 Methanomicrobiales archaeon | reverse complement strand
CCGAAATATTCTGGATCAGCTGAGGAATATCATCCGCGAACAGGCCCCCGACGCGGAAGAGGCGATACGGTATGGAATGCCGACTTTCAGGCTTAATGGCAACCTTGTGCATTTTGCAGCTTTTTCGCATCATATAGGCTTTTATCCGGCACCATCAGGGATCGAAGCATTCGAGAAGGATTTGACTCCGTATAAACATGCGAAAGGTTCCATTCAGTTTCCTCTGGACAAAGAGATTCCCTATGAGCTGGTGAAAAAGATCGTCCGGTTCAGAGTGAAGGAACAGCGGGAGCGGGGAAATAAGATTGATTAAAAACGGAATGGGCTCGCTGAGATTCGAACTCAGGACCTCCGCCGTGTGAAGGCGACGTCATAACCAGCTAGACCACGAGCCCGCATGCATCGACCGGGAATTGAACCCGGGCTATTGGCTTGGAAGGCCAAAGTCATGCCACTAGACCATCGATGCTCTGCGCACAGATGCCATCTAACATACACCGCGATCGGTATTAAGATTTTCATCTATTTTCGTCCCGGCGGGCAGGATAGCGGCGGATGGTGCACCGTTTCCTGAAGCGTGGTGCAGGAGTGGCGGGGAGGCGGGGTGACTGAAAGCAGAAAAAAAGACCGGTGGAAAGGAAGGGCCTAGTAGCCTTTCACTTCGGATTCGAGGGCCTCGAGCGCTGCGACGCGCTTTTCAAGCGGCGGGTGGGTGGAGAAGAGCTCCATCAGGCTCTGGCCGGAGAGGGCAGGGATGATGAAGAAGGCGTTCGCGCCTTCGACTTCCTGCTTCTTCTGCGGCGGGATGTGGTCCATCCGGCCCGAGATCTTGTACAGCGCCGAGATCAGGGCCCGCGGGTTGCCGGTGATGTAAGCGCTGCCCCGGTCGGCGGCGAACTCCCGGTACCGCGAGAGCGTGCGGATCAGAAGCGTGCTCACGATCCAGACCAGGATCGAGACGATCCACGCCACCATGATGGGGCCCGAGTCCCGCCGGTTGCCGAGCGAGAAGAAGATCGCGTACCGCATCACCAGGAACGCCAGCATGGAGATGAAGCTCGCCACCGTCATCGTGAGGACGTCGCGGTTCTTGACGTGGGAGAGTTCGTGGGCGATGACCGCCTCGAGCTCCTTTTTATCGAGCAGGCGCATGATGGAGTCCGTCACGGCAACGACCGCCGAGGACGGCCCTCTGCCCGTGGCGAATGCGTTGGGCACCGGGGACTGCATGATGGCGATCCGGGGCTTGGGGAGATCTGCCTCGTCGCAGAGCTGCTTGACCATTGCATGCAGCTCGGGGTATTCCATCTCCTCCACGATCCGGGCACCGGTGCTCCAGAGCACCAGCTTGTCCGAGAAAAAGTACTGGACAAATGCAAAGAGTCCCACAATGACCAGCATTCCCGATATCCCGAGGTCCGGGAACAGCACCGTCAGCACCGTCAGGAATATCAGGTAGACAATAAGGAGCAGAAAGCCGGTCAGCAACGACCGCAGCGTCAGCCCGAAATCACGCTTCCATTTCATGATTGCAGTTACTATTGGTGAAGGCAACCTATAAATATATGTATACGGATTGCCTGCCGGATTCCGCCGGATTTCAATCCCAGTGCGCTTATATCGTCGCGTGACGATACTCTCTGTCAGTGAGAGAGCATGGAACTCGATGAAGTGACCATCAGCAGGGCAATTGTCGCCGAACAGAGCCGCATCCTGCTTGAGTACCTCGACGTCGACGTCGCGGTGGTGGGAGGCGGGCCGTCGGGCCTGACATGTGCCGCGCTCTGTGCGGAAAAAGGCGTAAAAACGGCCCTGATCGAGCGGAAACTCTCCGTGGGCGGGGGCATGTGGGGCGGCGGGATGATGTTTCCCCGCATCGTGGTGCAGGAGGAGGCCCGGCGCCTGCTGGACCGGTTCGGCATCGCCTCGAGTGAATACGCACCGGGCTACTACCTTGCAAGCTCCGTCGAATCGGTGGCGAAACTGACGGCGGCGGCATGCAATGCAGGCGTGGAGTTCTTCACCCTCGTTTCGGTCGAGGACGTCGTGATGAAGGGCGACGGGCGCGTCGGGGGGCTTGTCATCAACTGGACGCCCGTAGAGATGACCGGGATGCATGTCGACCCCCTGACCCTCGCCTGCCGCTACACGGTGGATGCCACCGGCCACGACGCGATGATTGCGCATATGATAGCGCACAAGGGCGGCGATCTCCCCATCCGCGGCGAGCGGTTCATGTGGGCCGACCGGGCGGAGGCGCAGATCGTCGGGCACACCGCCGAAGTATTTCCGGGGCTGGTCGTGACCGGAATGGCGGCGAACGCCGTCGCCGGGGAATACCGCATGGGGCCGATCTTCGGCGGGATGCTGCTTTCCGGGGAACAGGCCGCCCGGGTCGTGCTCGACGGGCTCGGCAGGTAATCCCGGCCGGCAACCCCCCATCCGGCGGGTGCATGAAAAAACTATTATTGCCGATTTTTGCCAATCCTGTATCATGCAAAGCGCGGCGGACAGCGGGCTCGCTGATGTGGCATACGGGCTCTTCGAAATACTCCTCAACCGGGAACTGCAGGCACGCGGAAAACGGCTGGTTGCACTCGTAGAGCGTGGGGAGGACTTTCGGGAGGAGATCGGGGAGCTACTTGCCGGATTTTCAGCAGATTATCCCGAGCTCGCCGGGGCGCTCGCAGAGGAACTCGGCGGTGCCGATGCCATCCATGCGCTGCTGCAGGCGGGTGAGGGCATCGTCCCAACGAAAACGTCCCGCATCTACTGGATCGTGCAGGACGCCCCCGGGTTCGTACCGGGCGGCGAGGACGACGAGCGCGGGGGTAAATGGCTCATCTTTGCGGACCGCGACCACGCTGATGCCCTCTGGAAGAGCGTCCGCGACGCAACCGCCGAAGGCAGGCTGGGAATCTCAGCCCGGGTGAGCACGGTCAAGCCCAACCCCGATGCGCGGGACGAGCGGATCGTCATCTACGTCCATACCGCCGACTGGGAGGACGAAGACGACGTCATGCGGGTGCGGGACGTGCTCCGGGAGCTCGGCGTCGAGCAGCGCATCGGGTACAAGCGCAATATCGAGACGTACCACGGGGAGTACAGTGAGAAAGGAAAGAAAGTCACGTTTTACAGCGCCTGACACCCGGTGCCGGATTTTCCGGCGCTAAAAAAGTATTAAAAAAAGATTACGCCTTTCGTTCCTTGTTCTTCGGCCTGAGGTTTTCATAGCCGCATTTCCGGCAGCGCGTTGCGCGCGGGGCGTTGCGTGCATTGCATTTCATGCAGATTTTTACGTTGAGTAACCGTGCTTCGGCTTCTGGGAATCGTGCCATTGCTTACACCACTTCTATCAGTTCTTTATACAACGTCATGAGAGCTATTAACAGTTTGTGTGCGGCCCCGAATCGGGGCCTCCGGCCGCCAGCCATTCCTTCAGGGCGGCCAAAGCCCTCCCCCGGTGCGAGATCCCGGCCTTCTCCGCAAGCGGCATCTCCGCGAGCGTCCGCCCGTCCACCGCGACGATCGGATCGTACCCGAATCCTCCGCTCCCCCGGGGTGCCACGATCACGCCCTCGATCCTGCCCCGGAAGATGCGGATGCCCCCCTCATCGGCATACGCGATCGCCGTCTCGAACCAGGCGCGGGTGTCCTCTTTTCCCTCCATCAGGCGGAGCACCCCCTCCAGCCCGATGGTGCCGAGCACATAGGCGGCGTAGGGGCCCGGAAATCCGCCGAGCGCCGGAATGAAAAAACCGGTGTCGTCGACGATCAGTGGTTTTTTCAGGTGCTCGTAGGCAAACCGGGCTTTTTCACGGGCAATGGCGCCCACGTCGTCGTCGCGGTACTCCGGGCACTCCAGCGGGACGTGGTCGACGGTAGCGACGCCCTGGAAAAATGCCGCCACCTCGCGTGCCTTGTTCCTGTTGCTGGTCACGACGGTGATGTTCAGAGGTACCGCCCCCGCCGTTCGATCTCCTGCTCGCGCACGAGCACGTCGTCCGCCCCTGCAAACGATGCCCGGTAGCCGTCGACAAACGCGGCTTTCAGCTCGGGAAATGCCGGGGAGGTGCTTTTCAGCGTCTGGAAGAAGACGTGCACGTCGACACCCCGTGCCTCGATCTCCGGCGAGACGAAGGAAAGCCCGAAATCGATCAGCACCGCCCGGGAATCGCGCATGATGATGTTGCTCGTGGTCAGGTCGCCGTGCACGATGCCGGCGGCGTGCAGCCGCCCGACCATGCTGCCCGCTTCACGGACGGTTGCCACAGAGAGCACGTGTTTGAGCATCTCGCCCTCGATCTGCTCCATCACGATCGTGTCCTCCGTGATATCACGGATCACCGGTGTGGGAACACCGGCCCTCCTGGCGGCGGCGATCAGGCGCGCCTCCGCCCGGGTGCGCTCCGCGATGATCCGGCGGTCGAGGGAGGGGACGCGGTAGCGCTTGCTGATGCGCTCCTTTTTCACGTCGGCCCCCTGCACCGTCACCACGGCTTCCGCCCCCCGGGCGATGCCGCCCGCCATGGTGCCGGCCCGGTGAAAGGCGCGATCATCCTCTCCCGCCCGCCAGACAACCTCGACATCGTCGGATCGGAAGCCCGGCCGGACCTGCGAGGCGTCGAGCGGTGTTTCCACACCGGCATCGAGCATGATCCTGCCGGTATACGCGATCATCGCGCCGTTGTCGCCGAGGTACTTCCGTTCGGGAACGTAAAATGAAGCTCCGCGATCCTCGCACATCGTCCGCAGCATCTCCTGCAGGCGGGCATTGGCGCCGACCCCGCCCACCAGCAGTACCTCGTCCTTGCCCGCATGGGCCAGCGCCCGCTCCGTCACCTCGACGCACATCGCAAAAGCCGTTTCCTGCAGGCCGGCGCAGACATCGGGCAGGGATGAACGGCTGTCCTTGGCAGCGCTCACCAGCCCCGAGAAGGCAAGGTCCATGCCCTTGACGGTATAGGGCAGGTCCACGGGGTCGCCCTTTCGCGCCTGCTCTTCGATCAAGGGGCCGCCGGGGTGTGAAAGCCCCTTGCTCCGGGCAAACTTGTCCAGCGCGTTGCCGATCCCGATGTCGAGCGTCTCTCCGAAGATGCGGTAGCGGGCGTTGAGAAACCCGAGCACCTGCGTGTTCGCACCGCTCGCGTACAGGACGATCGGGTCGGCACACCCGGTCGCGAACCTGCCGATCTCGATGTGGGCGACGCAGTGGTTCACGCCGATGAGGGGCACGCCCAGGGAGAGCGCCAGCGATCGGGCGGCCGTCGCAACCGTCCGGAGGCAGGGGCCCAGGCCCGGCCCCTGCGAAAAGGCGACGGCACGGACGGCTGCGGGCTCGGTAAGCACGCGGGCGATCACCTCCTTCATCGCCGACGCGTGGTGCTGGGCGGCATCCCGCGGGTGGATCCCGCCATGCGGCGGGCTGTAGGGGGATGAATGCAGGGCGACGAGATCGTCACCAAAAAGAGCGGCACTGAGGTTCCACGCGGTTCCCTCAATCCCGAGTATCTGCCCCGGTTCAGGCATCGGTGTTATTTCTTGAATTCGGTGTATCCGCATTTGCCGCATGCCGACCGGTCGGCATGCTCTGCAAGAAACACGCCGGGGCCGCACCGGGGGCAGTGCTTTTTGGCCGCCACGCACCGGTCACCCTCGATCGTGTAGTAGCTGCCGCGTTTTGCAGCCATTACGCTTCA
This sequence comes from Methanomicrobiales archaeon, assembly GCA_013415665.1. Lineage (GTDB taxonomy): Archaea > Halobacteriota > Methanomicrobia > Methanomicrobiales > Methanomicrobiaceae > LKUD01. The sequence goes on along the minus strand of JAAEEQ010000018.1, from coordinate 11,073 downwards.
CCTTCGCCTTCTGCCTTCACACCGCGCTTCATGAGATGCGCAGGCTCGACGCGGAGCTTGCTTGCTTCGTCGTCGTAGATGCGCACTTTTCCTTCGAGTTCCTGCCTGCCGTAGTGGGTTTTTAAGGAATCGAGCACGGCCAGCGACGGCTCGAGGTTTTTGAGTGCGCACAGCTTTCCGAGAATATGGGCGCGAGAGGGGGTTGCCCCGTCAAATGTAAGGACAAACGAGAGCTCTTTCCGGTTCAGGAGCTCGTTTCTTTCTTCGCTCGTAAATTCAAAGTCCATCAATATCCCTCAAATATTGTCCATCAGTTTATTTAAAGCATTGGGGACGGCACCATACAGCCGTCAGATTCGTTCAAACAGCAAAAGCATCTCTTTTGCGATTGTTTTTGCATCCGCATCGATATCGCGTACCACCACGCCCTCGCCGGGCTGGCCGTACAGCACGACACCGCCTTCCGGTGCCGCATCGACAAGCGGTATCACGGCGAGGTCCTCCTCTCCCTCCACCTGAATCAGCGCCGGCGGATCGGCAAGGGCGGTGTGGATGGCATCCACGAGAGCGTCGGTGATCGTGCCGGCGGGGTTGGCGACCCGGATGCGGGGGGCATCGAGTATCGGCGTATGGCGGCAGGGCAGGCGCATCGTCTGGCCGTCGATGATCGCGACGGTGGGCGCCATGCCTTCCCGGAGCAGGTTTGCCGTCACCACGTCCCCCACCGTATAGACGGTTTTTCCGGCGATGCGGGACCGGGCGCGGGCAAGATCCGGATAGAGGTCGCCGAACGGTTCCCGGAACCGGTCCCGGTTGCCGGGCGGAAGCCTGAGCATCACCTGACCTTCAGGGCGTACCTGCCGGCGACGTCGATGCCGACTTTATGGGCGATATCGGAGTGCTTCGGGTCGATGATGACCAGGTACCCGGCCCAGTCTTCGGAGAGGTTGCTGGTGCCGCACATGACGCATGCCTCGCCGTCGACGACACGGTGGCAGAGCCGGCAGACCTTCTGCTGTTTCTTACGCACTGCCATGGGCCGCCTTCTCCTTTTCGTACTCGTCCTTTAACCAGTCCTCGGTGCCGAGCCCCGCCTGCCGCATCGTCAGCCCGATCTTGGATTCGCGGGGTTCCCGCTCGTTTAAGGAGAGCGCCACGACCCGCGCCCGCACGCCGTCGCCGACACCGATATGCCGTTTCGACTCCTGGCAGATCAGCCGCCCGTTCTTCTCGTCGTAGTTGATGAAGTCGTCCGAAATCTGGCTGACGTGCAGCATGGCGTCGATGGGCCCGAGACTGATGAAGGCCCCGAAGCTCGTGGTTTCGACGACCTGCCCCACGACAATCTCCTGCAACGCAAGGCGGAGTACCATCGCCTCGAAGCGGACGTCATAGTAGATCGCGCCGTCGCCCGGGATTAAATCCCCTTCGCCGATGCCGAGCACGCGGGTTACGGCGATGAATATCCCGATATCCTTGTCGATGCTGCCTTCGAGCTGCTCCTGCAGCACGGTCAGGACAACGTGCCTGAGGTCTTCCCCGAGGCGGTGCGGAGGCACCCGCACCTTGTCCTCCAGTGTCATTCTATAGTACATGGGCTGTTCCTACCCCCTCAATATCTCAAGTTTTTTCTGTTTTCTCATAACGATTACCGGGACGCCCAGCCGCACGAGGATGGTTCTCAGCCCGCGGTCGTTGGTGAGCACGGGACACCCCGACGCCTCGGCATAGCGCGCAATCTGTTCGTCGACCGGCAGATCCGGAAACGGGTCCCCGATCGTGGTGCAGCGATCGGCAAGGGCGATGCCGACGCGGGCGGCAGCGGCATCCTTTCCCTTCCCGCGCGAGATGCCGGCAAGTTCGGCCCGCACGCACGGGAACGTCGCCGGCTCGCAGGACCCGAGCAGGCCGGTCAGCTCCGCGAAGATATCGACGCCGAACTGGGCCGGCATCATCAGTGCGTTCGCATCGAGAAGCACGATCACGCGACGAGCGTCCCCATGCCGATTAAGCGCCATCGACCGCCAACCTGCCGGGAGATTGCTATCCTGGCGCCGTCCTCGGCACACACCGGCCGTTTGAGCACCACTTCAACGAGGTCCTTTTTGGTATTCACGACCACGCCGACGGTGACGGCCGTGCCCACCGAGAGCATGAGCGGTTCTTTGTGGCGGAGCGGTTCGATGGTCAGCTCCTCGTCGAAGCCGACCACACGGTCCATCAGCGTAACGCGGAACGCGAGGCGGTCCCAGACGGGCGGCAGCGTGCCGGCAAGCCCTGCCACCTGCCCGGCAAGCGCATCGCTCTTGGTCAGCGCGGGATCAAGTTTCGTTCCGAGCGCGATAAGCCCGCCCGGCGTCGCCTCGGAGACTTTTTTCTTGCCGGCGTTGATGGAAGTGATCTTCGTCTCGATCGGCTCCCAGATGATCCGGTTCTCCACCTGCGTCTGCCTGCCGGGGCGGATTTCTATCTCGTCGCCTTCGCGGAACATCCCGCGGGTCAGCGATCCGCCGATAACGCCGCCTTTCACATCGCGCCAGCTGCACCCGGGCTTGTTGATGTCGAAGGAGCGCGCGACCAGCATCACGGGCTCGAGATCGGGATCGCGCTCGGATTCGGGGATGGTCTCGTCGAGCGCCTGCACGAGCGCGCCGATGTTGATCATCTTCTGCGCCGAGACGGGGACGATCGGCGCGTTCTCGGCTATGGTTCCCTTGACAAAGGCCTTTATCTGCTTGTAGTGTTTCAGCGCGTCCGCCTGGGATACGACGTCGATCTTGTTCTGGACGATGACGATCTTTTCGATCCCGACGAGTTCAAGCGCCATGAGGTGCTCTTTCGTCTGGGGCTGGGGGCACTTTTCATTTGCCGCAATCACCAGCATGGCGCCGTCCATCAGCGCCGAACCCGAGAGCATCGTCGCCATCAGGGTTTCGTGCCCGGGAGCATCCACGAAGGACACCGTCCGGAACGGCTCCGCTTTTCCGCCGCATCCCGCACAGTCGGGTGCGATGGCGTAGGCGGCGGTTCCCGTGCATCCCCCGCAGCGGTAAAACGTGGTGTCCGCGTAGCCCAGCCGGATGGAGATCCCGCGCTTAATCTCCTCACTGTGCCGGTCCGTCCAGACGCCGGTCAGGCAGCTCACCAGCGTCGTCTTGCCATGATCGACATGGCCTACGACCCCGATATTGACGCTTGGTATTTCTATATCGCGCAATCCTCTTCAGACCTCCTTATAACTATTGGATGAGACTACTTATACCTGATCGGTGGCGGCAGCGCATGGCGCGGGGGCGGGTGCACCCCGGAAGCAGGTGCTATTGTACGATTTTCTGGTACCGGGCGGAAGTATATGGCATACGATGTAAGTAAAAAATATATCATTGCTGCCGAAAAAGTAACATACGGAAACATCCGGCCATCGCCGATCCCGTGGTGATACCCATGAACACCGAAACTGACCTCTCCCGTATCGGAATCTCGCTTCCCAAAAACCTGCTTGACACGTTCGACGAAATCCTGAATCTGCGCGGGTATTCATCCCGTTCAGAGGGTATCCGGGACGCGATCAGGAGTTACATTACCTATTACCAGTGGATGTCCGATGTCCGGGGCGAGCGGCAGGGCGTGATCACCATGGTGTACGACCACGAGCAGCGGGGCCTTCTGCAGGTGCTCACGGAAATCCAGCACGAATACATGCATGTGATCCAGGCTTCGCTCCACTCGCATGTCAACCACGAAAAGTGCCTCGAGGTAATCCTCCTCCGCGGCGAGGGCGGGGACCTGAAAAATATCGCCGAGCGCCTGATGGCACAGAAAGGGGTCGAGGCGGTGAAGCTTACCACCATACCGACGCAGGACTAGCCGGCGCCGACCCCGTCGACCTCTTCAACTCCTTTCTGAATCTCTTCTGCAGAAAGAGCCTCGTCAAGCTTCGGGCGCCCGCCGCGCCCGGGCACCGGTTGTTCTTTCGGTCTTTTCTGCTTTTCCGATCCGATCGCAACCAGCTGATCGATGCGGTACAGGAGCCCTGTACTCTCCAGCCTGGCAAAAAAGCGGCCGTTGATCTCTTCGATGTCCGCTACCGTGCCGGTCGTGCCGGTCCGCGGATACCGAACGGTCGAGCCGGGCTGTATCTCACTGCCGTCCATACATTCAGTTGCATTGTGGAAACTATAAAAAAATGGGCTGCACCACTTGTATTGATGAATCCAGTCAGGCTCCGCCATGTTCCGAAACACTTTTTCGAGGGGACGCACCGGGCATCCGACCCGGAGACCGTCTGCAACAACGTCCGGCCGCTGATGGCTGAGATCGGGGTAACCGGTGTCGAGGACCTGACCGGGTACGACCGTCTCGGCATTCCCGTCGTGGCGGCGCACCGTCCCGCCGCGGCACGGGGGGGCTCTTCCATCCATGCAGGAAAAGGGCTGACCCGCCCCGCTGCCGAAGCGGCGGCGATGATGGCCGCCGTCGAGCGGTTCAGCGCCGAGTACCGGCACCAGCAGCTGGAATATGCGGCGTACGAGGAGCTGGGGCTGACCCGTGCCGTCGATCCCGCCGACCTGATTCTCCCGCGGGACCTCGAGATCGGCGAAAAACTCCAGTGGGTGCCCTCCTGGGACCTGCTCAACGAAGAGGAAGTCGCGATGCCGGCGAATGCGGTCTACCACCCCTATAACCCGGTCGGCATGGCGCAGCAGCTGTTCCGGAGCGACAGCTACGGCCTCGCCGCCGGCAGCTGCATCGAGGAAGCCGTCCTGCACGGGATGCTGGAGGTCGTCGAACTGGATGCCATGAGCACCGCGGAACGCTCCCGCCACCTGGGCAGCAGGATCACGGTCGATCGGGACAGCCCGGCAGGCCGGATGCTGGAACGCTTCACGGGGGAGGGGATCGACATCCACCTCTGGCTCCTGCCCGGAAAGACCGGCATCCCTGCCGTGGCGGCGGCAGCCGACGATACCGTCGCACGGGACCCGGCGCTGGTCGTGGTCGGATCCGCGGCACATACCGATCCTGAAACCGCCGTTATCCGGGCCCTTACCGAGGTCGCACGGAACCGGGCGGGGTACCTCCACGGGCGCCCCGACATCGTGCGCGAAACGGTCGGCCGGCAGGCGGGGTACGAACGCTTGAAGCGCATCAACAGGATCTGGTACCGGAGTTCGCCGGAGACGAGCCTCGCCGACATCCCGGGGTGTGCGACAGACGCCGTCGATACCGACGTTGGCGCATGCATCGAACGGATCACGCCGCACACCGACCGGATCTGCATCGTCGACCTGACCCTGACCGCCGTTCCCGTCGTGAGGGTGATCATTCCCGGGTTTGCGGTCTCCTATGCCGACATCAGCCGGATTCCCCGCACCCCGGCAGATCGCCTTTATTAAAATATCCCTACCTTTTTCAGGCTGCGGACAAGGTGGTGCGTGCTCGGGCGCGCCCGGTCGGTGGCTGCCCGATAGGGTTTGTTTGCAAGCGCCCGGAAAATATGCCGGATGGCCTCGCCATGCGATGGGCCGTACCCTCCTTCAAGAACGAGGGCTATCGGCGCATCGGCCGCCTCCATGAGCAGCCGGGTGAGCACGCCGAAGTCCTCGGGCTGGAGCTTCATGTTTCCCCGCAGGTCGTCCGCAAGCGGATCCTGGCCCGCGGATACCATGAGCAGATCGGGGGAAAAGCGCTTGATCGCAGGACAGAACACCTTCTCAAAAACAAGGGCGTAATCGTGGATGGTGGCACTGGGCCGCAGCGGGGCGTTGAGGGTGTAGCCCCGCCCGGCGCCGGTTCCGATCTCGTCCACCCAGCCGGACCGGGGGAAGATGCCGACCTGGTGGATCGATCCGAAGAGGACGCGGTTGTCCGTGTAAAAGATCTTCTGGGTGCCGTTGCCGTGGTGCAGGTCCCAGTCGATGATGGCGATCCGGTCGGCATCCCCCCGTTGCAGCAGGACCGCCGCGGCAACCGCGATGTTGTTAAAAAGGCAGAAGCCCATCGCACGGTCGGGCTCGGCATGGTGGCCCGGCGGCCGGACGAGGGCAAAACAGTGCTCGCCGTCAAGCGCCCGCTCTCCCGCCGCAGTCGCCGATCCGGCGGCATAGAGGGCAACCTCGAAGGATTCGGGTGTGATATAGGTGTTCTGATCGATGTAATGCATCCCGCGGGAGAGCTCCTGCAGCAGCCGCACATGCTGGGGCACATGGACCAGCATCAGGTCATCGATGCGCGCCGGGACCGGGTCGAGAGCCCGTGCCCCGGGGGGCACGCCGGATCTGGCGATGGTCAAGCGTTCACCGCACTCCGCATGGGAGCAGAGGTCGTGCCGCGCAAACACCTCGCCGGTTATCACCGAACATGTCATTGTCTGGCCGCTCTCTGCAGGGAACGATGCAGGATCAGGAGAGCCGTGCGCCCTGCATCACGGCCTCCTCGGAAACCTCGAACGTACGGTCGGTGCCCGATATCCGGTACGGCCCCGTCGTTATCACGCCGTAGGGGCTGCCGGTCGTCGCATACGGCACGGTGAACGTGCCGTTAATGCTCTGCTGCCGGTAGGTGAAGGATCTGCCGGTATCGGTCACGACATCGACCTCGATGATGCCCTCGCCGGCGATGGTCGCACCCGGCACGTATTCGAAGACCTTCACGTATTTCAAGTCGGGGCCGCCGTCGCTCATCACGTTCGTGGGGCTCTCGTGCACGAGGCGGTAGTGCTGCAGTGCGGGTACCGTCTCCACCGGCGTTGTCGGCAGCGGACCGTACACTCCCGCATGGCTGCCGGCAGAGGCACCGGCGTTGAAGGCGAGAACGGCATCACGGGCCGCATCGGGTGCGAGGATCTCGACATCCCTGATGATCGGGGCGCTGGCACCGGCGCTCTGCTCGTACTCGATATAGTAGACCTCCTCCGGTTCGACCATCGAACCGTCGAAGTTGTGGAGCCGCGAGATCATCGTCGGGTAATAGGCGGCGGTGTAGAGGCTGATCAGCTCGTAGCGCCCTTCCGCGGTGATGGGGTTGAGGAGATCGAGCTGGTAGGGGGAGACCCCGCGGGTGCTGTCGAACCACGTCGCCATCGCCCAGAACTTCGAGGTGATGAGATCCATCTCGATATCCGTGACAACGTACCGAGTGCCGAGGAGATCGAGCGTCTGCGAGGCGCGTGCTTCCGAGTCGCGGACGAAGAAGGCGGCCGCACCGTCGGGGCCGGCGACGCCCTGCTGGAAGGGGTTCGCGTTCGGGATGCGCTGCGCGACGAACGTAATCCAGTGGCCGTAATCCCACCAGGACATGACGCCGTACGCCCCGTCGGGATAGGCAAACGTGTCGCGATCGTAGATGGCGTAGTAATCGACGCCCGTGTCCGGCGTGTTGTCCGCCATCCACAGGAGTGCTTCCTCCCAGTCGGGGGTGATCCCGCTGTATTTCGCCCCTTCTGCCGTGGCGAGGTCGATTGATATCGAGGATGCGGCGAAGACGATGGTCACCAGCAGAACACCGGCAAACGCCAGCAGCCCCACGGGGGCTCCCTGCGCCGCTGCATGCTTTTTCGGGGCTCCTTCCGAACGCGAGCCTCCTTTTTTGCGGCTTTCGCGCCGTTCGGGAGCCGGTGCCGGTGACGGGGCAAGCCGTGCGGCGATGTCGGGCCACGCCATCTGTGCGGCAAACCCGATGCAGATTGCAGAGAGCAGCGTCAGGTTGACGGCAAGGTAGTATTCGTACCGGACGTGCCGGATCGTCGAGATGAGGATGACCAGCGACCAGACAAGCACGAAGAGCTGGTCGGGATGATCCTCGCGGATATTTTTCCAGACGAGGATGGCCATGCCCGCGGCCATCAGGAGCAGGCCCCACTGGAACGTCAGCCATGCGCTGTCAAAACTCCACGGGCGCGCCTCCTGCACGGTGAGCGTGACGGACTCCTCGCCGAAGAAGGAGATGAAGTTGCCGACCAGCACCGAGTACGCATCGGGCGCGGCGACCATCAGGAAACCCGCGCCGACGACGGCAAGCCCGGCAAGCGTCAGGGGGTACATCCAGGCGGGCCTGCCCTTCATGACGCCGGCCAGCACGTAGAGCAGCACGGTGCCGCCGATGACCGCACCGTACGCATAGATATGCCCGATGGAATACAGCGAGAGCCCGATCCCGGCATGCCTGATGCCGAAGAGCGCCATGCCGACCGCCGCGATCGCAAAGACCGTGACGTTGATGAGCAGCAGGTCATGCAGGGGGCGATCGTGGTAGACGTCCCAGAGAAACTGGATGCCCGTATAGACCGCCACGATCAGGGCGAAGAGGATCATGGTCGGCATCACGAACAGGCCGAGCAGGTACGCCACGCCGGTCACGGCGGCGAGGCCGACGGGGGCAAAGAGGCTTTCACGGTTGGTAAAATCGACGGGATGATCCTTGCAGTACACGATTGTCGCGATATATGCGCCGCAAAAAAGGGTCGAAAAGAGGACCTCGGCGATATGGTGGTCGACAAACCCGAACAGGGAACGGTAGAGGTACTGGCCGGAGACGATGGCGGCGAGCGCTGCGGCGGCAAGGCCCGTTGCAGTATTTCCCGCTTTTTTGCCGATCCAGTAGAGGATCGGCACCATTGCGGTGCCCATCAGCGGCGGGATCCAGCAGGCGACATACATGATCTCGGGCCGGGTGGCGGCGCCCGTGAGCACCCCGGCAAAGGCAATGATCTGGACAAAGAGCGATCCCCAGTAGATGGTCGACCCCCGCGGGAAGAGGGTCATCGGATCATACCAGCCGTAGGCAGGGAACTGCTGTATGGTCGCCTCGACCTGGCGCAGGTTGTACCAGGGATCGTTGCCGAGCAGGTCGACGCCGGCCGCACTCACCAGGCCGTCGGCCGGGATGAGCCTGATCCAGAGGGCGGCAAGCGAACAGAGAAGCAGAAAAAGAACGGTGAGTGGCACCCGATATTTCGAAATATCTTTGAGATCCATCGTTTTACCCTTTCATGAGTATTTCAGGTTCAGACCATTAATATATTTGTATCAGGGATCGGCGGCAGAATAGCGGCGTTCCTGCGAGCGCCGTTATCCTTTGGCCGAGGTGCTCTCCCAGACCCGCATGTCCCTGCCGAGGCGCAGCAGCCCGGCGAGGAGGTAGTACTGGCTGATCAGGAAGGTCGCGGCGGCATGCTGGGGGCGGAACACGGCCAGCAGCAGGAGTGCCAGTGCCAGAACGCCCGCGGCGGCCGGGATCAGGAGCGCGAGCCCCGCCAGAAGGAGAGCGATGCCCGCAAAGATAAGCGCCGGCGATGCAATGAGCATGGCGATCCGGACCGGGTAAAAAAACCGGGAAAAGGGCCGCTGCTGCCGCAGGAGATCGAGGTTGGCAAGCGTCGCCTCGATCAGCCGGGTGGCACGCCGGATCTTCTGCCCCTGCTGGCCGCGGCGCTGTTCCGGGATGTCCTCGTACACAACCGCCCGGATCTCGTAAAAGGCTCGAAATCCTTTTCGTATCGCCTCGAATGCCGTGTTTGCATCGTCGGCGCCTTTGCGTTCGCGGATTTTTTCCACGACGCCCCGCCGGAAAACGACCAGCCCGCCGTTAAAGTTGTAGGTCGAGTCATGGGCGCTTTCCCATGCGCACATCCGCCCGTACATGCTCCGGTAGGTTGCCTCCATCCCCGCGGTGGCAATGCCGCCCTGCCGGGGCAGCATATCGGCGCAGACCGCGCCGATGCGGGGATCGGAAAGAAGCCGGGCGACGACGGTTTCGAGCGCCCCCGGCGCGAAATAGACGTCCGCACCGGTGGTCACGATCGTATCGTGCACCGCCTGCGCAATCCCGCGGTTGAAGGACCGGTTGGTGCCCATCCGTTCGTCGTTGTGCAGGACCGTGCCGGCGATGCCCGTGTGTTGAAACGTCTCCCGGGCGATGCCGGCCGTCGCGTCGGCCGAACGGTCGTCGACGAGGAGGACCTCGCACCCCCCGGGATACGCCATGGCGGCGATGTTTTCGATCCTGCCCCTGATGACGGCCGCTTCGTTATAGGCGGGAATGACGATGCTGATCGGCGGATAGGCCGGGGGGGCGGGGGGCGCATCCGTCCGGCGCCCGAAGGCGATGCCCGCGGCATAGACGCCGTAGGGGAGCATCCCGAGAACGAAAAGCAGAGCGCCGGTGGTAAACAGCATACACCAGTAGGGTTCGCAGGCGAAAGGCATAGTGTTTTCTCGGCAGGGTGCGAAGATCCGCCCTTATTCTACCGTCACGCTCTTTGCAAGGTTCCTGGGCTTGTCGATATCGCGGCCGAGCGCCCGTGCGGTATGGTACGCCAGCAGCTGGAGCACCACCGATGCCGTCAGCAGCTCGATGAGTGCATGGGTCGCGGGGAGGGGAATGACCACATCCGCGACATCGGCGAGTTCGCGGTCGCCTTCACGGCCGATGCCGATAACCGGCGCCCCGCGTGCCTTGATCTCCTTGATGTTGGAGAGCATCACCGCGTAGCTCTCCCCCGGCGTGCACAGGGCAACAACCGGCGTTTCAGGCGAGAGAAGGGAGAAGGGGCCGTGCTTGAGCTCGCCCGCGGCATAGCCCTCGGCATGGATGTAGGTGATCTCCTTCATCTTGAGCGCACCTTCGAGCGCCGCCGGGTACATCGCACCCCTGCCGACAAAGAAGATGTCCCGCGCCTTTCTGCAGACGTCGACCGCACCGGCAACATCCAGCAGCAGCACCTGATCGATGGCCCGGTGGGCGGCAAGGAGCACCTCATCGTATTCGTTTTCGCAGAGGAGATTGATGAGCTGGAAGAGCACGGCGAGCTGGGCGGTGAACGACTTCGTTGCCGCCACCGAGATCTCCGGCCCCGCGCGGGTGTACACGGTATGGTCCGCAACGCGGGTGACGGAACTGCCCAGCACGTTCGTGACGGCAAGGGTGGTGCAGTTATGCGCCTGCGCCTTTTTCAGCGCCGCGATCGTGTCCGCCGTCTCGCCGGACTGGGTCACCGCGATCACCACATCCTGCATCGGCGGGGTGAAGTACTTGAATTCCGAGGCAAGTTCGACCCTGACGGGAATACCGCAG
>JAAEEQ010000114.1 GCA_013415665.1 Methanomicrobiales archaeon | reverse complement strand
CCCTCGATGTCGGGGAAAACCAGTGGTGGTTCGGCCGCAATTTCCGGATGAAGCGCCAGCGGTTCGCCATGTCGGGGTCCCTCGGCACAATGGGGGTCGGCCTTCCCGCCGCTCTCGCCGCAAAATGCGCGTATCCCGACAAACAGGTCGTCTGCATCACCGGCGACGGGGGATTTGCCATGGCGATGGCGGATTTCGTCACCGCCGTCAAGTACGATCTCCCCATGGTGGTCGTCGTGCTCTCCAACCGGCAGCTTGCCATGATCCAGGTCGAGCAGATGATGGAGCACTACGAGAACTACGCGACCGATCTTGTCAATCCCGACTTTGCCGCCTTTGCCGAGGCCTGCGGGGGGGCAGGCATCAGGGTTGCGGAGCCGGCGGCGCTGAAAGGGGCCATCGAACGGGCGCTTGCCCTCAACCGCCCCGTCATCGTCGATGTCGCGACCGATCCGCGCCGGTTTGCCCCGTGAATGCCCCCGGCACGTTAAAATAGCACGCTGCCCAAAGAGCCCCTGACGATCATGCCGCCGAAGACGAAGATAGCCGAACTGCCGGAATCCCCGGAATGGATAGAGCGGGGAGACGCCCTGCTGTCAGAACGCAAGTACGACGAGGCGATCGAGGCGTACCGGCAGGTGCGTGCCACCGACCCGGAGTACCTCACGGCGCTCAACCGGATCGGCAACGCCCTTGCGCAGGCCGGCCGCGAGGAGGAGGCAGTCGCCGCTTTTGAAAAAATCCTCGATCTCGACCCCGAAAACCCGCTGCTTGCCGATATCGCGCTGAACAACGCCGTCCACGTGCTCCGTCACCTTGGCAGGGAGGATGATGCGCTTGCCCTGTTCCGCCGTGTCCTGCAGAAGGAGCCGGAAAACACCATGGCACTCGTCAATATGGGCAACCTGCTCGCCGACCTCGGGCGTGAAGAGGAGGCGCTTGCCGCGTACGATGCGGCGATCGCCGCCGACCCGGAAAATGCCGCGATCTACGCGAACAAGGGCTATGTCCTGACGATTCTCGACCGGCCGGACGAAGCGCTCGAGGCCTACCGGACGGCCCTTGCGTCCGAACCCAATAACACGCTCGTTTTGAACAACATCGGCAACCTGCTTGCCGATTTCGGCCTGTACGACGAGGCGATCGCCCACTACGACCGGGCGCTCGAGCAGGAGCCGGAAAAAGCGGGGATCCTGTTTAACAGGGCCAATGCCGAGACTGCCCTCGGGAAGCTCGAGGAAGCCGCCGAAACCTATGGCCGCGCCCATGCTGCCGACCCGGCAAACCCCACCATCCTCAACGGCCTTGCCTGCACGCTCCGCGACCTGGGGCGGTTCGCCGAGGCGGGCGAGGCATACGACCGGGCGCTCGCTCTTTCGCCAAACGATCCCGTCCTCAGGGCCGGCCGGAACGATATCCGGCGGATGACCGGCAGATAATCTGCTTATGGTTCCTTCTCTCCCCCGATGACGGCATAGAACCCGCATGCATAGGGGCGGAACGTGCGGGAAAACCCCGCTGATTCCAGCAGTGACCGGAGGGTCGCGCCCGTGTACCATGCCGGCAGCCGCCCGGGCGGGTCCAGCATCGCATCGGCATCACCCGGCGCCATGCCGGCATCAAGCATGAACCGGTGCAGGTGATCGCGGTACAGCGCCTCTTCCCACGCGCTTTCCGGGCGGAGGAAGTCCGCGGCAATGAACCGCCCGTATTCGCCGAGCGCATCATACGCCCTGCGGAGAACCGCTTTCTGGTCGCCCCGCGTCAGCGCAAAAAGGCACTGCGATATCGCGACGGCATCCCACGGCCCCTCCGGCCACGGATCCCGGATATCGCCCTCGATAAAGGCTACACCCGCGAGCCCCGGCTTGCCGCGGGCAATCGCGAGCATCGCCGGGTCGCGATCGATGCAGGTGACCAGCGCCTCGGGCCGGAGCGCCCTGATAAACGAGGTGAAGATGCCCGTCCCGCTTGCGAGCTCCAGCACCCGCACCCTGCCCTCCGGGACGTATTCGGCAGCACTGGAAAAGAACGCCTCCGGGTGCGGGATGGCCTGCATGGCAAGCGTATCGTAGCGCTGCGCTTCGAAACCACCGGATCCTGCGGCGGGGTGCCCTGCCATACCACTCTCTTGTCCGCTGCCTCGCAAAGAGCGTTTCGGGGCGGCCCCCTGCCCGCGGCTGCGAAAAGATTTATCGCGGATGCCGGTTCAGCACCGTTCATGGATCCCGCCGCATGCCCGTTCTGCAGCCCTTCGGAGAAAGCCGTCGTCCTTTCCGCAGATCTCTGCTATGCAATTTATGACCGGTTCCCCGTCAGCGACGGGCACATGCTCGTCATCCCCTACCGGCATGCCCCCTCGTGGTTTGATCTTGAAGAACCGGAACAGCATGCCATGATCCGGCTGCTGGACCGCTGCCGGGCCTTCATCGAGGAGCGGCACCATCCCGACGGCTACAATTTCGGCGTCAATATCGGCAGCGCCGCAGGACAGACCGTCCCCCACGTGCACATGCATATCATCCCCCGCTACCGGGGCGACGTGCGGTACGCCCGGGGCGGGATACGGAGCGTCATCCCGGACAAGCGGCCGTACCCGCCGGATATGCCCGAAGAATAGGGGTGGGCCTGGCGGCTTGCCTTACCCGCCGCATTCTCCGTCCATGTGCCGGAAGGCGTCCTGCACCTCGTCGAAACTGACGCTGCTCTTCTTTAAGAGGCCCTCGATCGTCTCCTTCACGCCCTCGCGTTTCTGCCGCAGCTCCTCGAGCGGGAAGAGCTGGTCGATCCGGTAGCGAAGGTGGGTTGCATCGATGGCGGCAAAGAATTCGCCTTCGTAGAGCTCGATCGCCTCGATGCGCCCTTCGGTCCCGGTCCTGGGGTACCTGACTTTCTGGCCGATGAACGCTTCCGCCGCTTCCATGGGTGAGGGATTGATGCGGCGATCCCATATAAGCATACTCCCGGCATCCGGGGTCCCGGCGGAGACGTTCCCGAGGATTTATGAGACCCGCCGTCACACTACGGGAATCAGTGATGCCTGACGACTGCATTGCCGGGATGGTACCATGAGCAAAGCCTCCATTGAGGAAAGATGGCGGCAGGCCATCGACCGTTCCGTCGATGCGCATGCCGGCAGGCTCGTCGCGGCAGTGCAGGAGCTGGTCAGGATCCGGAGCGTTGCGGATGCGAACAATCCCGGCGGCGGACCGGCGGAGGCGCTTGCCGCCGCGCTCGCGATCGCCGGTGATCTCGGGTTTGCAACCGTAAATCACGATGGATGCGTCGGCTATGCCGAATACGGCACCGGCGATGCGTATGTCGCGGTTCTCGGCCACCTCGATGTCGTTCCCGAAGGCGAGCACTGGACGTATCCCCCGTTCGCGGGCGAGATCCACGGCGGCAGGATCTACGGCAGAGGGGCGCTCGACGACAAGGGGCCGGTGCTTGCAGCGCTCTTCGGCCTGCAGGCAGTCGCGGAGAGCGGCATGCCCCTCGCCAGGCGGGTGCGGGTCATCTTCGGGACGACGGAGGAGACGAACGGCCCCGATATCGCTTTCTACCTTTCCCGGGAACCCCCGCCGGTTGCCGGGTTCACGCCCGACGCCCAGTTTCCCGTCGTTTTTGCAGAAAAAGGGCTGCTCTGGATCGAGCTGGAAAAACGGCTTGACGAGCCCGGCAATTCCGGCGTCGAACTCGTCCGCCTCTCCGGCGGAACGGCGGCGAACATGGTACCCGATGCCGCATCCGCAGAACTGGCGACGCGAAAACCGGCATCGATCATAAAACGCTGCACGGCCTATGCGAAACGGACCGGCTATGCTCTTTTGGCGACGGCAACGGAGACCGGCGTCGTCATCACCTCGGAGGGCGTTGCCGCCCATGCCTCGATGCCGGAGACGGGCAGGAACGCCGTCATGCAGCTCGTCCAGTTCCTCGCAACCCTGCACCCGGCCCCCCCGGCCGCCGCCGATGCCCTCCGGTTCCTCGCAGCGGCCGTCGGTATGGAGACAGACGGCGGTTCCTTCGGGCTTGCGCTGTCGGACGCCCCGTCCGGCGGCCTGACCCTGAACGCCGGAAAAATCGCGCTGTCGGAGACCTCTCTTGCCATCACCCTCGATATCCGCCACCCCGTCACGGTCCCGAAAGAGGAGGTGACGGCACGCATCGCAAAAACACTCGCAGGAACCGGCTTTTCGATGCGCATCCTCAAGTACGACAGCCCGCTCTTTTTCCCGATGCGATCCCCGGTGATCCGCACCCTGTCCGCCGTCTACCGCGAGGCGACCGGGGAACGTGCCCCGCCGGTAGCGATCGGCGGCGGGACCTATGCCAGGAGGCTCCCCAATATCGTCGCGTTCGGCCCCTACCGTCCCGGGACGACGCCGCCTATCCACGGGCGGGACGAGTGCATCGCCGTCGATGAGCTGGTTGCACTGGCGAAGATCTACGCCCGGGCCATCGCGGCCCTTGCCCGCTGAACGGTCACCGCCGGGCGAGCGGGCAGCCGGCATTGCCGCAGCCCGGGCAGACGCGACAGCCGATTGCGAGTGCCGCCATCACGACCAGCACCCAGAACAGCACAAGCAGCGCCAGTTGTGCGATCAGCCATGCCTGCGGGAGGAGGATGGTGACGAGCACGCCAACGGCGGCTGCAGCATAGTCCCATGCCGAATACGGCCCGGTCCGCCGCGGCAAAAACCGCTCTGCAAGCACGCCCGGCACCCCGTGGGCGCAGGCGCTTCCCTGTTCCGGGCATTTCGTGCAGAATGCGCCGATGGCAAGCATGACGGCGCCGGCGCTGAGGAGCACGTAGCCCGCGGCAC
>JAAEEQ010000017.1 GCA_013415665.1 Methanomicrobiales archaeon | reverse complement strand
CGTTTTTCGGCATATGGTACATCCTGATCGGCATCATCTACAGGATTCCCGTTCCTGTGGAGCCGATGAAGGCCATGGGTGCCATCGTGATAGCGGAAGGCCTCCTGCAGGGCGAGATCGTTGCTGCGGGCATTCTCACCGGGATTATCCTCCTTATCATCGGTCTCCTGGGCGGAATGCGGTATATGCAGAAACTCATCCCGGAACCCGTGATCCGGGGTATTCAGCTCGGGCTCGCATTCATTCTGGTCCGCACGGCGCTCCCGTTCATGGTGCAGGACCCGGTGTTTTCAGCTGTGGGAATTGCCATTATTCTTGCATTTCTGGTGGCGGGATTGCGGCGGCAGGTTCCGAACCTTGCCGCCCTTCTGGTCATCGTTCTCGGTGTCGCCGCGGGGATTGCATCGTCCGGCATGCCCTCGTTCCATATGCTCGAGCCGCTGCGCCTGATTCTGCCGCCCGTGTCGCTGTATCTTCCCGCCGTCTGGGATCTGGTCATCCCGCAGATGCCCCTTGCCCTCACGAATGCCACCCTTGCGACCGCCCTGCTCGCCCGCGACCTCTACGGCAGGGACATCCCGCCCGATCGGCTCGCGATGACCATCGGGGCGATGAACATCGTGTCGGTTCCCTTCGGAGGGTTTCCCATGTGCCACGGTGCGGGGGGGCTTGCCGCCCACTACCGCTTCGGTGCGAGAACCGGCGGGGGAAATATCATCGGCGGGATCATCCTCCTCGGCGCAGCGGTGTTTTTTGCAACGCCCGCTGCCATCCAGAGCATCCCGGTCGGCATCTTCGGGGCGCTGCTGGTCTTCGTGGCACTTGAGCTCGGCAAAAACGCCCTGAAAACAGATTCGCTCCCGGTCACGGGCATCATGGGCGTCATTGCCGTGCTCGCCTCGATGACCGTGGCGTTTCTTGCAGGAATCATTCTCATCAAGGTAATCCATGCATCCAAACCGCGGCCGGAATGACGAAATTTACAAACCGGTACGCATCGTCTCGTCATGAATCAACCAATGGCCGGTTGAAAATACCTGATGGCGAAAAAACCCGATCTCCCGGCGGCAATGACATTCGGGGGGGATGATGCCTTAGATAGGCGTATCCGCGTGGTATTTCCCCCCGAATGATTACAATGAGGGCGAAATCGCCTGTTTTTTCAAATAGCGTTCTGATAGGGTTCGATATTGTTCGTCAAGTTCAGGATCAAATCTACCGTTTTTATATCGAAACCGCAGCATCTTCCATGACATGCACGGCGCTAGCCTTGAAAGACAGCCAGACCACATCACCCGTATGAAGATCGAGATCCTCAACGGCTTTCCAGGTCAGCCTCGCGGTCAGGTTTATTCCGCAATCGACCGAAATCTCGCTGACGGACCCCACTGGAAGGATGGAAGTGATGGTTCCCCGAAGAACATTCCGGGCACTCATCCGTTCTGCATGTGACAGATGAAGCGTAATATCTCCCCGCCGGATGCATCCGGATACCCGTTTGCCTGCCGGAAGATCTGAAACGGCGTAAATGACGGTGGAACCGCTATCGATTGAAACGATCCCCTTTTCGGTTGCATGGATGAAGCCTTCGAAAATATTGCCGACGCCGATGAAACGGGCAAGGTCCTTGTTTTTCGGCGTTAAAAAGACATCCCGCGGGGTTCCGGTCTGGGAAAACGTACCATCCATCAGGAATCCAATCCGATGGGCAAGCCGTTGCCCCTGAATCATATCATGAGTGGACATGATGATGGTAGTGCCCGATTCACGGTTATACCTCTGAATGAGTTCTTCAATCGCCCCAGTTGCAACCGGATCGAGATTGGCCGTCGGTTCGTCGAGCAGGAGAATTGCAGGTTCGGTCACCATCGCACGGGCAAGGGCAACCCGCTGCATCTCACCTCCTGACAACGTACGCGCTTTCCGTTCCCCGAATCCTTCCATCCCGATAACCGCAATAGCCTCATCAACCCGCTTCGTGATGATCCTCCGGTCAAATCCCCGGTATCGCAGTCCCGTAGCGATGTCATCACGTACTGTCGTATCAAAAACAACAGGTTTCTGGAAAACCATCGCCATCATCCGCTGGAATTCCATCCTCCTGCTTTTGTCACGGTGAATATCGACGCCATCAAAAAGTATCTGCCCGGCAGTCGGTTCGTCAAGAAGGTTGATAATACGGAGCAGGGTTGATTTTCCCTGTCCCGAAGGACCGATAATGGTGAATATTTCACCGGCATTAATGACGGCATTGACATTCCTGAGCACCTGCTTGTTCCCGAAACTCTTATAAAGTTCACGAATTTCTATCATCGTCCTCACCGCTGCTGGACCTGTGCAATCAGGGTGTTGACCGCCAACGCTATGAACAACAAAATCAGCCCGAGGGCTATCGATAAACCGATATTTCCCTTACCGGTTTCCAGGGTAATCGCCGTCGTCAGTGTCCGTGTCGATCCCCAGAATGAGGTGGCGTCGATATTCCCACCGATAATGATTGCAGCGCCGACTTCAGAAACAGCCCGCCCAAAAGCCATGGCAATCGCTGCAAATATTGCAAAACGTGCTTCTTTCACGACAGAGATCATGAACTGCAGGCGGGTGGCGCCGAGCGACAGTATCGTATCGGTAATTGTCCGATCGACAGCCAGAAGCGCTGAAATGGTCAGCCCCGCAATAATAGGGAGAACCAGCAGGGTCTGGCCGATGATCATTCCCCATGGTGTAAAGAGAAAACCCAGGAAGCCAAACGGGCCTGTGCGCCTGATAAAAAGAAACACGATAAGGCCGATAACAACAGTCGGGAAGGCATAAAACGTCTGAATCAGGTTGATCAGGAGCTTTTTACCGGTGAATTCCCTGAATGCGATTACCGTTCCGACGGGGAGGGCGAAAATCGAACCAAGAATTGTTGCGCTGAAGGTAATGAAAAGACTTAACGCCGTTATTTTCAGCACTTCGGGATCAAGTGTTGCTATCAGGTAAAAAGCCTGAATAATCCCGTCCAGGATCGGATCCAGTGCGGTGAGAAAGCCCGTCATGGTTCCATTAAAGCTTTGCCGATGATACGTATAAAAAGAAGGGAAGGGGTGCTGTCTTCTGTCCTCCGATCAGGAGACGGGGGTTTCGCACTCTCCCTGCGTCACACCGATTGTTTCCCATGCGCCGCGGGACGGGAAGAAGAGCGGCCTGCCGAATTCTGCAACCCGGAAGTTTTCGATCTCGTCCTGCACCTCATCGGTGATCAGATAATTAATCCACTCCTTTGCGAGCGTGCTGTTGACGTCGGGGTACTTTGCCGGGTTGATCTGCATGGCGCTGTAGATGTTGAGCAGAATATCGCCCTCCTCCACGAGGATCACCGAGTCGATGTCGCCCTGGTAGGCAAGGAACGTCCCGATGTCACTGATTGTATAGGCCTCCTTCTCGTTTGCCAGCGTCAGGGTGGCACCCATGCCGCTGCCCGCCTCGATGTACCAGTCGCCGGAGGCCTTGACCTCGTCATAGGTATAGCCGGCACTCTTCCAGATGGCCTTCTCCTTGGCGTGGGTTCCGGATTCGTCACCGCGGGACACGAACTTCACACCGGGATCGGTCTGCCCCTGCTCCATGATCGCCGTAAAGGCGTCCTCCGGGCTTAAGCCGGTAATGGATGCAGGATCGGACTCGGGACCGACAATCACGAAGAAGTTGTAGGCGACCACGCGGCGGTTGACGCCGAATCCGTTCTCGATAAAGAGATCCTCGCGTACCCGGTCGTGCACCATCATAACGTCCACATCGCCCGCTTCACCGTATTCGAGCGCTTTACCGGTTCCTGCAGAGATGATTTTTACTTCGGCACCGTACTGCTCTTCAAAGCCGGTCTTGAGGTGGTCAAGCAGACCCGTATCGTACAGGCTGGTCGTGGTGGCAATATGCAGCTCCTGCTTTGGTTCGGACGAGGACATTGCGACCGGTTCCTGTGCCTGCTGATCGGTACATCCGGTGATGCAAACTGCGCAGCAGATAAGCATGAACGAAACAAGAATTAAACGAACTGTCCTGTTCATACACAGGGATCAGACCTAAAAATATATATAATGATTAGTTTCTTGACGATGTTAAATTTTATTAGTTAACATAGGACGTACTGAACTGCGTGAAGATACCGGAGCAGGATTGCTTAACCTTATACTTTTACGGAATAAACGGTTGAGCCATGTGGAGGGCGCTGGACATCGAGGAATGGATTGCGGAACGGCGTTCGGGCATCGATGCCGTGAAAACGACCGTGCAGGAGATTATCGAACGGGTGGGGCAGGATGGCGACCGGGCGCTCTATGACCTGACAAAACAGTTCGACCGCATTGATCTCGACGACCTGAGGGTTTCCGAGGATGAGATCGGCGCTGCCTACGAGTCCGTGGATTCGCGGCTCGCCGAGAGCCTCGTCGAGGCGGAAGCACGCATCTCCCGCTTTCACGAACTCTCCGAACCGCGGGGCATGTGGCTGAAGCAGACGGAGCCGGGCATTGTCCTCGGGGTCAAGACAACACCCCTCCGGCGCATCGGCTGCTATGTCCCTGGCGGGAGGGCGTCCTACCCGTCAACGGCGCTGATGACGGCCGTTCCCGCACGTGTTGCAGGCGTCCGCCAGATCTGCTGCTGTACCCCGCCGCCCATCCAGCCCCTCACCCTCCTTGCCCTCGATATCGCCGGTGTTTCGGAGATCTACCGCGTCGGTGGCGCCCAGGCAATCGCCGCAATGGCACTCGGCACCGAGACAATCGATCCCGTACAGAAGATTGTCGGGCCTGGCAATGTCTACGTGACCGCGGCGAAAATGCTGCTCCGGGAGCATGCCGAAATCGATTTTCCCGCAGGGCCTTCTGAGATCGGGGTCATTGCCGACGAAACGGCAAATCCCCGCTTCATCGCCGCCGATATTCTGGCCCAGGCAGAGCATGATCCGCATGCCGCCTGTATCCTCATAACGACCCACGCCCCCCTTGCGGACCGGGTCGGCGTCGAAATCGCGCGCCTTCTTGCCGATGCCCCGCGTAAGGAGATCATCGAAAAAGCGCTCGTCCATTCGGGATTCGTCGTGGTGCCCGACATCGACAGCGCCGTCCTCGCCATGGACCTGATCGCCCCGGAGCATCTCTCCCTGCAGGTTAAGGATCCGCTTGCCGTCCTGCAGGAGGTCTCCAACGCAGGATCCATCTTTGTCGGGCCCTATGCCGCGGTCGCCTGCGGGGATTACGCCTCTGGGACAAACCACGTGCTCCCCACTGCGGGCTACGCCCGGCAGTATACGGGGCTGGACGTCGGGCATTTCTGCAAGCGATCGACGGTCCAGATAATCTCTCGCGAAGGGCTCGAGGAGATCGGCGACATCGTCGAGACCATCGCCTCAGCGGAAGGGCACGATGCCCATGCCCGATCGGTGCGGATACGACGGGAAACCGAATAAAAAATTCCTTTTCAGAATCCAGCCTCGCGAACAGGCACTGCTCTGCGCACCTGCCCTTTTCCGCGCCCGCCGAATTGTCACATGAACCTGACTTTCAGCAGGCGGGCAAACATGCGGCATGCGTCCGGCAGGCCGACCCGGGAATCCCCGCGGTTTTCCCATACCGTCGGCACTTCGAGTATGCGGTATCCGGCATTCGAAAGCCGCCAGAGCAGTTCGACATCAAATTCGAACCCGCCTGACCGCATCAGCGGCAGAACGTCATCGAGCGCTTTTTTCCGAAAGACCTTCGCACCGCACTGGGTGTCCTGAAACGGAAGGGAAAAGAGTATGTGCACAATCCCGTTGAAAACCCGGCTCTGAATTCTCCGCAGCAGGCCCTGCCGCACCGGCACGCTCGCCCCGGACACCCACCGCGACGCAATGGCGGCATCGCTGTCGGCAAGTGCTCCGAACAGGCGCATCATCTCATCCGGCGAGGTTGAGGCGTCCGCGTCCATGAACCCGATGTACGGGGTATCTGCCATGCGGATCCCTTCCATCACCCCGCCCCCTTTCCCGAGGCGGGTGGGATATTCGACGCAGCGGAGATCCTGCTCCGGGTGCTGTGCCGCGTATGCCCGGACCAGCGTGGCGGTCGCATCCGTTCCATCGCATATGACGATGATCTTTCCCGAAAAAGCGGAAAGCCCGGCCAGAAGACGCGGTATACGCTCTGCTTCGTTATAGGCGGGAATGACGATGCTGCACTTCCCTGCCGGCGGTTCGGACATGATGCAGGATGTTCAGCACAAAAGCCTCTCGATAATCATCTCCGCAAACCGTCCCGCTGCCTGAGGGCCGTTTGCCGTGATAAGATCGAGATCGGCAACCACGGGCATATCCACGAGATGTGCGCCGCCGGCTTTCATGGCACGTATCGAGGCAGGCGTCCGGAACACCGTTGCCTGCCGCCCGTGCAGGATTCCCGCCTGTGCAAGTACGACCGGTGAAAGGCAGATCGCGGCAACGACTTTCCCCGATGTAAAGAACGTCCGGACGAGCTCCTGCAGCCCGGCATTGTCCCAGAGGAAATCCTGCGATCCGACACCGCCCACCACCACGATGCCATCGTATTCCTCAGCCCGTGCATCGGCAATCGCGAGCGTCGCTTCGGCTGATCCGCCAATCATCCCGGCGCACGTACCGGTTTTTGTTGAGGCTATATCGTAGATGATATCCGTTTTCTCAAACATCTCGCACGGCGTGAAGAGTTCCTCGTCCCTGAATCGCTCCGGTGCGATGACAATGAGGAGTTTCATGGTACTAAGGTGGCAGAGAAGGCAGATAATGATACGTATCAGCACCGGATGGCAGCGCTGCACGCGTGTGCCGGAGTGGTCTGGCCATGGGAGGGCGATGCGAAACCGTCAGGCACCCCGGATCAGTCCCCGTGCTTCTGAACATGCATCCGGAGATCCGTGCCGGGTTTGTACCGGTCTGCAATGGCAAGGGCTACCGCCCGCAGGCTCGCATGCTCCAGGCGGCAGCTGTCGGGGATGTCGCCCTGCCGGAGAAGGGCCGAGCTGTTTTCAACAAGCTGGATGAGTTCTGTTGCGATAAGGGCATTAAGCCAGAGCAGGTCCCGGAGCATGCTCTCCGCCTCTTCCGTGCGCACGGACGCAGGGGATGCAGGATCCGGCATGGATGATGTCGGTTCGGGTTTCATCAGAAGGGGTGCTGTCCCCAAACGGTTTGTCTTTTTTGGTTGAGCGCCAATTGCACTGCAGGGCGCAGTTATCCGAGGAAACCTTCATTGGTGCAGCCCTGCAACAGGTATGGCATGGGCATTGAGTATCTGGCTGCCCTGAAAGAGCGGGGGCGCAGCGCAAACCCGTTCTTTATGATGGCCGGCATCGACATTGTCGCCTTTGGCGGGGGCGAGGCGGAACTCGTCATGAACGTCACCCGCCAAATGCTCAACGGCGACGGCTGGCTGCAGGGAGGGATGTACGTCGCTTTGTGCGATGAGGCCATGGCGCTGGCGTTGTGCACGAAGCTGGAAGCGGGAGAGAGTATCGCAACCGTATCCGAAACGACCTCTTTTTTCAGGGGGGTGCAGGAGGGAACGATCCACGCCCGGGGCAGGGTCATCCGGAAGGGAAGGCGGGTTGCCTTCACCGAGGGGGAGGTCTTTCTGCCGGATGAAAGCAACACCCTGCTTGCAAAAACAAGCGCATCGTTTGCCCTTCTCCGGTAGGCAGATGCAATTGCTGCTGCCACAGGCACGGGCGGGCAGGTGCCGGCACGGTATCGGCATCTGCCGGGGTTACCTCAAGACTCATCAGTCTGCGGGTGCATACTATACGGTACAGGCGAATAAGGACAGGCGTCAGGAGAGGGCACAGTGAAATATATCGTTGTAACCGGCGGGGTCATGAGCGGACTGGGGAAGGGCATCACCACCGCATCGATTGGCCGCCTGCTGAAAAACCGGGGATACCGGGTCACTGCAGTAAAAATTGACCCGTATCTGAACATCGATGCCGGAACGATGAATCCCGCCCAGCACGGGGAAGTGTTCGTGCTTGATGACGGCGGCGAAGTCGATCTGGACTTAGGGAATTACGAGCGGTTTTTGGACATCAACCTCAGTTCCGATCATAACATCACGACGGGGAAGGTCTACCAGACCGTCATCGAAAAAGAACGGCGTGGCGATTTCCTTGGCGGAACGGTGCAGATTATCCCGCATATCACCGACCAGATAAAGGAATTCATCCATTCTGCAGCGGCGAAGGAACTCAACGGGGAAGGCCCTGCCGACATCTGTCTTGTCGAAGTCGGGGGAACCGTTGGCGATATCGAGAGCATGCCGTTTCTTGAGGCGGTGCGCCAGATGCACGGGGAATTGCCCTCAAACGAAATGGTGCTGGTACATGTTACGCTAGTTCCCGTGGATACGATGGGGGACCATAAGACGAAACCCACCCAGCACTCCGTCAAGGCTCTCCGCGAACTCGGAATTGCTCCCGACATCATCGTTGCACGCAGCGACTGCATGATATCCGCCGCAACCAAGAAAAAGATCACCGCATTCTGCGATGTGCCGGTGAAAGCGGTGATTTCGGCAATCACGGCCCCCGACATCTACCAGGTGCCGATGGAGATGGAAAAGGAAGGCCTTGCCGATGTTGTGATCGAATATCTGGGCCTTGAAAAACGCGAACCGGACAATACCTGGTACCGCATCGTATCCCGCGAATATACCAGCCGGATTACGGTTGCGATCGTGAGCAAGTACGGCATCGAGGATGTCTATATCAGTATAAAAGAGGCGCTCAAGCACGCGGGCAGATCCCTCTCAACCGAGGTTGACATCCGCTGGCTTGATGCTGAAACGTTCGAAACTGCCGACCTTTCGGAAGTAGACGGCATCCTTGTGCCGGGAGGATTCGGCAAACGGGGAATCGAGGGGAAAATCAGGGCGATACAGTATGCCCGGAACCAGAAAAAACCCTACCTGGGACTCTGCCTTGGATTCCAGCTCGCCGTCATCGAGTACGCTCGGCACGTGCTCGGCTGGGAGGACGCGACGAGCGAGGAGATGGGAGAGGGCACCCATGTCATTGCCATTCTCCCCGAACAGGAGAATGTCGATATGCTGGGTGGCACGATGCGCCTCGGGAGCTGCACGATCCGGTTAAAGGAGAACACCATCGTCGAGCGGCTCTACGGGACGACCGATATCTCCGAGCGGCACCGGCACCGCTACGAGGTCAATCCCGACCATATTGCGGATCTGGAAAACGCAGGGCTGGTCTTTTCCGGCGACTGCGGAATGCGGATGGAGGCATGCGAGATTGAGGACCATCCCTTCTTCCTCGCAACCCAGTTCCACCCTGAATTTAAATCCCGCCCGACACACCCGTCCCCGCCCTATATCGGGTTTGTAAAGGCGTGCAGGGACAGGAGAAATGCTGCATGAAAATGAGGTTGAAACATGGTTAATGTCACGAAATTCATCAACGAAGCGGTTGAAGCCATCAGCAGGCGTGCAGGAGACGAAAAAGTCGTCATGGCACTCTCTGGCGGTGTGGACAGTTCCGTCTGCGCGGAGCTTGCAAAACGGGCCGTCGGTGATAACCTGCAGCCGATTTATGTCGACACCGGCCTCATGCGGAAAGGCGAGAGCGAACGTATCTGCGAGCTCTTCTGCGATATCAACCTGATCATGGTCGATGCTGCCGAAGAATTTTTTTCGGCGCTTAAAGGTGTTGTCGATCCCGAGGAGAAGCGGAAAGTCATCGGCGAGAAGTTCATCAGGATATTTGAGCGTGAGGCCAGAAAAACAGGAGCGAGATACCTGCTCCAGGGCACTATCTATCCCGATCGCATCGAGAGCGAGGGGGGAATTAAAAGCCACCACAATGTCGGCGGCATGCCGCTTCACATCGATTTCGATGGGATCATCGAACCGATAGAAGATCTCTACAAGGACGAGGTGCGGGAGGTTGCGGGCGGCCTTCACCTTCCGCTTGAAATCCAGCACCGCATGCCGTTCCCCGGCCCGGGACTGGCGGTCAGGGTGATCGGCGAGGTCACGCCGGACAAGATTGCCATTGTCCGGGAGGCGAATGCAATTGTCGAGCAGGAACTGGTTGAAAAATACCGCCCGTGGCAGTGCTTTGCAGCGCTGCTCGGGCTGGGAACCGGGGTAAAGGGCGATGTCCGCCTCCATGGGTGGATTGTGGCGGTCCGGGCCGTGGCTTCGCGCGATGCGATGACCGCCGATCCCATCGAACTGCCGTGGGAGATGCTCCATCGGATCGCTTCGCGGATTACCTCCGAGATACCCGGGGTTGCGAGGGTCGTGTACGATATCACCCCGAAACCCCCGGCGACAATCGAATACGAATAAGGTACCTCAAAACATGAACGAAATGAACGATTACCGGGAGATGGATGCCCGGTTCTATATGCAGGCATTCGGGCGGAACCTCAAGCTCGTGAAGGGAGCCGGAAGCCGGGTCTGGGATGCCGACGGAAACGAGTATATCGACTGTGTTGCTGGGATTGCGGTCTGTAGCACGGGGCATTGCCACCCTCTCGTCGTCAATGCCATCTGCGAACAGGCGCACCGCCTCATCCACTGCTCGAACCTCTATTACGTCCCGGGACAGGCGGAATGCGCGAAAAAGCTCGTTGAGATTACCGGCATGGCAAAGGCGTTCTTTGTCAATTCAGGGGCGGAAGCCAACGAAGCAGCCATCAAGCTCGCCCGGATCGCAACGGGGCGGAAAAAATTTGTCGCATTTGAAAACGGCTTCCACGGCAGGACGATGGGATCGCTTGCCGTGACCCATAAACCCGCCATCAGGGAGCCCTTCGAACCCCTCGAGCCCGGCTGCTCCTTTGTCCCCTACGGCGATCTCGATGCGCTGGCGCGGGTCATCGGCGATGACACGGCCGGCGTGCTGATCGAACCTATTCAGGGCGAGGCAGGCGTCATTTTTCCTCCGGAAGGCTTTCTTGCGGGCGTGCGCGAGCTCTGCGACCGGCACGGCGCCCTCCTGATCGCAGACGAAGTGCAGACCGGCATGGGACGGACTGGGAGCTGGCTTGCACTGCAGCAGGCGGACGTGGCCGCGGATATCGTGAGCCTTGCCAAAGGGATTGCGAGCGGCTTTCCCATGGGGGCCATTGTCGCCCGGGAAGGGCTTGAATTCAAACGGGGCGAACACGGGAGCACCTTTGCCGGCGGACCCCTCGCCTGTGCGGCAGCGCTTGCAACGATCGACGTCATCGAAGGCCTGCTGCCGTCCATACCCGAAAAGGCCCGGCGGTTCGCAGCGGCGCTTGCGGATCACGATCCCCGCGTCCGGGGGCTGATGATCGGCATCACCGTCGGCGACGACTGCCCGAAGGTTCAGGAAAAGTGCCTGTCACAGGGGGTGCTGGTCAACTGCGCTGCACACGGCAACCTCCGCCTCGTGCCGCCGCTGACGATAACCGACGATGAGATCGACCGCGTTGCCGGGGTCATCAATGGAGCGCTTGGTTAGGGACATATTCAGGTCCGGCGGCTATGTGTTTGCAACGGGGGCACGCGAAATAGCGGCCCGGGCAGGACACCGGCGGCCGGCCCTTCTCGCAAGCAACGAAAATCCCTTTCCCCCCTCCCCGCGTGCAATCTCGGCTGCAGGAGAAGCGCTCGCTACGGTCAACCGCTACCCCGACGAAACCGGACGGGAACTCATCGCGGCACTGGAAAGGTGCCATGGCAGGTACCGCTTTGTCACCGGCGTCGGCATGGACGGCGTCATCGAGACCGTGATCCGGACCCTCGTCAGCCCCGGGGACCGCGTTGCCGTCCTTGAACCGACCTTTTCGTTTTACGGGCTCGCTGCACGGGCACAGGGGGCCGTCGTCGAAAGGATTGCGAGGGAAAGCGACTTCTCTGTCGATCCCGGCCGGGTGGTCCGTGCTGCCGGTGATGCAAAACTCACGTTTCTCTGTTCCCCGAACAACCCGACCGGCAATGCCACCCCGCCCGCCATCGTCAGGGAAATTGCCGAAGGGCTTGACGGCATGCTGTTTCTTGACAATGCCTATGTTGAGTTTTCCGGCATCGACTACCGGCCCCTTCTCGAGTGCCCCAATATCATCCTCGGCAGGACTTTTTCGAAAGCGTACGCACTCGCAGGCCTGCGCATCGGGTATGCCTTCGTTCCGGGGTGGTTCGAACCCTATTACCGGCGTGCGGAGACGCCCTTTACGCTCAATGCCGTCTCTTCGGCAGCCGCAGCAGCTGCACTCGCCGATGATGAGCACCGTGAGCGTACCGTGTCCCACATCAGGTCCTGGCGTGAACGAATGATGGATGCATGCCCGTTTCCGGTATTTCCAAGCGATGCGAATTTTTTCCTTGTCGATGTCGCCCCCATGACCGGCGAAGAGGCGGTCGCGGCGCTTGCACAACAGGGCGTGATTGTCCGATCCTGCACCAGCTTTCCCGGGCTCGGGAACCACTTTATCAGGGTGAGTATCGGCGATGCGTGGGAGAACGAACTGTTCCTCGCCGAGGTCACCCGGTTATGATGATCTGCATCACCGGCACACCGGGCACGGGAAAAACAACCGTTGCCGCAGCGCTTCTGCGGCGCGGCTACCCGGTGACGCATGCCGGTGACACCATCGATCGATATGTGCTTGAGGAGGATGCCCGGCGCGACACGAAGGTTGTCGATACCGACCGGTGGGCAGGGGAATTTGTCCCTGTCGAAGGCTTTGTCGAGGGGCATCTCTCCCACCTCCTTGCCGCGGACGCCGTTGTCGTGCTGCGGTGCCGCCCCGACGTCCTCGCAGAACGCCTGCGGGCGAGAGGATATCGCCAGGCCAAGATTCGGGAAAATGCCGACGCTGAAGCGCTCGACGTCATCCTGGTGGAAACGCTCGAGCACCATCCCGGGGGGCATATTTTCGAGGTCGATACGACAGCCTGCCCTGCGGAAACCATCGCCGATATGATCGAGGATTTTATGAAAGGCAAGCGCGCACCACAGTACGGAAGTGTTGACTGGTCTGCATTTCTGGTGCCATCTCCATGACCCTCGATCGCCTTCGTCCGTATACCGGGCAGCTTTTTCGACCCCTTGTCGCCATCTCGCAAAAACTGGGGCTGACACCGAATCTCTGCACGGTTTTCGCATTTCTCGGAGCCGCCGGCGCCGGAGTGGCTTTTTATGCCGGCGAGATTGCCGCCGGCATCGTTCTGGTAGCGGCAAACGCCTTCTTCGATGCGATCGACGGATCCCTTGCCCGTGAAATGAATCTCGCCGGACCGAAAGGCGATTTCCTCGATCATGCGCTCGACCGGTATGCGGATATCTTCATTATCTGCGGCATCTTCGCGGGCCATCTCGCATCGTGGCAGATTGGCGTCTTTGCGCTTACCGGTGTTTTGATGTCGTCATATCTCGGAACGCAGGCGCAGGCAGTCGGTGTCGGGAGGTTTTACGGCGGGATTCTCGGGCGTGCAGACCGCCTTGCGCTCATCATCTTCGCAGGTATGCTCGATCTCGCTATTCCGCAGGGGATCTGGGGCATGCACTATCTTGGCTGGCTGCTGGTCATCTTCGGCATATTCGGGCATATCACAGCAGTCCAGAGATTTGCCCATGTCTGGCGTGAGATCGAAAAGGAAGGCAAGAGTTGAGGCACATCCCGTTTCGGACGATTATTATTCAGGAATGGCGGACGGCCGTGCACGGTCAGCGGTCGATTAAATATCGTTTATTTTGTCCTGATTCATAAAATAAGCTCAATTCAGCATTTTTACAGGTTTGCTAGGCAAACTTTTATACACCCCTGCGGACAAGTTTGATGTGATTGCCATGACGACCACAGGACATCTGCCGACCACGCATCTCCCCGATCTGGATGAGAGCGACATGGTAAAAATCTGGGTAATTTCTGCATTTATCCTCATTTCAGGTCTTCTGACCATGATTGCACAGAATCCTGCAATAGTTGCCGGATATCCCTTCCTCCCGAAACTCACCCCGCATCTCTTCTATATACCCATCGTGCTGATGGCCCTGTGGTATCCCCGTCGCACCCTCCAGTGTGTCGTCATGATCGTGGCAATTTTCGTGGCGGTTCTGCTCTACTTTACCTTCAGCGGTGTTGCGTTTGATCCGGTGACGGCGGGCTTTACCGCCGCGATCTACCTCTGGGTGGTTGCCGCCACCTCGACAGTAGCGCGCGACGAACCCCTCACCTATGAAAAATGTTTAAGCTTCGTTGAAAAACAGACCCGGAAAGGACAGGTCATCAGGGACTTCATCGGCATTCCCTGGGAACGCCTGCGAAAATCCCGGGAATATATCGATGCACTGGTCGAGGCATGCCATTCCCAGGACAGCGAGATCCGCGAGAATGCCGTCCAGACGCTGGATCTCATAGGTGAGCCGGCCGTTGAGCCGCTCATCCGCGCCCTCGAGGACGACAGCGCGGTTACCCGGGAAACGGCGGCACGGGCCCTGGGAACCATCGGCGACGTGCGTGCAATCGAACCCCTTATGGCAGCACTGCGTGACGACAGCCGCCGGGTGAGAGAGGCGGGTTCCCGGGCGCTCGCCGCAATCGGCACGCCGGCTGTTCGGCGTCTGCTCGAGGGCCTTTCCGACGAGGACTGGCACGTCAGGGTCGGATCCGTCATCTCGCTTCGCATCATCGGCTCGCCCGAGGCGATTCTTCCGGTCATCGAGAAGCTGGGCGACCGGAGCGTCTACGTCCGGCGCGAGGCCGCAAAGACGCTCGGCAGGATTGGCGATGCGCGTGCGGCTGCCCCCCTCTGCAGGGTACTCGACGAAGACGTCAAAGAGGTGCGGATTCGTGCGGCTTGGGCCCTCGGGCGCATCGGTGATGCGGGAAGCGTCGAGCGGCTCGCCGCTGCCATGTACAGCGATGCCGATGCCGACGTCCGCCTGCGTGCCGCACAGGCACTCGCCCTCATCGATTCCGGCCAGGCACGGGACATTCTCGGTGCTGCCGCTGCAGGCGAAGGCCCCGCCCGCGATGCGGTGGAACGGGCCTTCGGGTAACGCAGTCCTTTTTTTTAAAACCAGTGGTCCAGCGTCCGCTGCCCTTGCCGGCCGCTGATTTTATCGAGCGCAGCACCGACCCGGTCCGGTGAAAAATCAAAGGTGTCGCAGAGGAAGCGGGTGATGCCCTCAGGATCGGGATCTCCCCACCGGAGGTCGTAATCCGATCTGACCGGCGGATGCAGAAAAAAGTCCATGACCGGATCGGGATCGAAACCGGGCGCTTTTTCTTCAATGGTTTTTCGGAAACTGCCCTGCCGGACGATACGCAGCGCACTTTTCGGCCCGATTCCCTTAATACCGGGATTGAAATCGGTGCCGACGAGAATACCTATCTCGATCAGGTTCTCACGGGAAAGGGACAGTCCCGCAAGGATGTCCCTGAGAACAAGCCGTTCCGGCCGGATCACGATGGTGCGCCCCCGTACTTTTCTCCGTGCGCTGACGGTGAGGTTCCTGACGAGGACCGGTGCCCCGAAAAGCAGCGAATCATAATCCTGTGACACGGCATAGGCAACGTCCCCCCGCGCCGCCATAGCAGCAGCCTGCGCCTCTCCTTCGCTCGGTGCGTCGACAAAGGGCAGGCGCATCAGCCCTAAAAGCTCCTTGGTCGTTTCGATGATGTGCGCGTCGATACGCGACGATGAACGCGCCTGACGGTACGCCTCTTCCGTATCGCCCAGCTTCAGCGCTTCGGCCCACCGCTCGCCGGCAATACGGCGGGCTTCCCTTCGTTCATCAACGGTTTCTGCCTTAAATTCCGGTGGCGTGCCGTCGAATATATAAACGGGGCGGATGCCCTTCTCCAAAAAATGTACCGTGCGGAAGAAGATGCCGGACAGGTGCGATGTCACCCGGCCCTCGTGATCCATCAGCGGGGTGCCGTCAGGCTGCCGGATGATGCTGAGAAACTGGTACAATGCATTATGGGCATCAATCGCTGCAACCCCCGCGAGCGATTCCCACTCGACCGGTGTTTTATGGTCCGCAAGAAGATCCCTGAGTGCGACGCCCATGGTATCAACACATTAAAAATCAGGTGCCGGAGGATGCCCGGGGCACTTCACCGGTACATCCGTCTCGAAAGGTCATTGACGATTCCTTCCATGTGTGAGACGGTATTTTCGTATTTCTGGCTCATACGGCTGGACAGTTCGTCCAGATTCACCCGCATGGTGCGTTCACGGGAGATGACGCTTTCATCAAGGTGACGAATCTTCATGGCAAGGGAAAGGAACAGTCCTCCAAACGAGAGCATCATCAGCACCGTTGCCACTGCGATAATCAGATCCTGCCACAGGCGCATGACGAGAACAAGCGTGGAGATGACAAGCACCACCGTAAGAATGATATCAATCACGTAGTCCCGAATATCCATGCTCTTTAGATAATGACAAACCATTAATTAATCTAACTATATAGTGTGTAAACGCCCGAATGGTTTCCTCTCCCCGTGATATCGGGGAACGGACGGGTACGGGCACCGGAGGGCGGCTGATGCCGGCATCGTGCTGCCGATTTCCGGACGTTGCCGCATGCAAACGGAGTGTATTCATGGACATACGAAATAGTGCACCTTACATCGGCATGCCGCTGCTGCTTCTCGCCGTACAGGCGGGCGCACTCCTCCTCACCCCCCGGGTGCAGGATGCGGGTCTTGCTGCCTTTGAAAATCCGGCATCGTTCGGAAATACGCTGATATTCATCGGTATCCTGCTCGGCTTCACGCTGGTCCTCCTGCTGCTGATACGCTGGGGGGGAA